>JADQBO010000347.1 GCA_016278585.1 Desulfosporosinus sp. | reverse complement strand
AGTTCTTCTCGTAGTTTAAGGCCCTCTTGGATTCTATCTATAAAACAACGTTTGTCGAAGTTAGCATTTGTAATTGTGCTGAAGAGACTTTCCATAATGAATTTATCCACCTCTGGACGAACCATGTTCTTTGCACGTGCTTGAACAGCATAAACAGAAATCCCTTTTAAAGTGTAGATCAGAAGATCTTGCAAATTAGCGACATTTTCGGGTTTCCCACAAACTCCTTTGATCGTACACCCGGTTCCTTTTGCTGTTTCCTGACACTGATAACAAAACATACTCATGTTTGTTTCCCCCTAATGTTTATTTTAATTTTGTATTAAGTTAAATTGACTATACCGTTAGTATATAGTAGTTCTCAGCGGATTAGTGTGATGGTGACTAAGGTTTAGGTGTGATATAAATCACACCACATTTTATGAAATCTAATACAACAACTAGCTTTTCGATTGATACCACCTTATAATGACAAAAAAGCACCGTACTATGATTATACTTAAATAAGGAGGAGCCTATGGAAAACTATCACAAAGAGCCCCACCTAGCTAGAAGTGTCTTTCTGGCTGAAGGCTGTAAAGTAATCGGTGACGTGCATATTGATGAACAATCTAGCGTATGGTTTAACTCAGTTATTCGAGGTGACCTTGCTAAAATTAGCATTGGTAAATGCTCTAATATTCAGGACTTAGTGGTTATTCACGTAAACCATAATCAACCCGTAATTATCGAAGACTATGTTACGGTTGGACATTCAGCAATCCTCCATGGGTGTACGATTGGTAGAGGTTCCCTTGTAGGAATGGGCGCAATTATTCTTGATGGTGCCATCATCAATGAGGAAACCACCATAGCGGCCGGAACCCTTGTTCCAGGAAATAAGACTTATCCACCCCGTGTTATGCTGATGGGTGTACCTGCGCGAGTGGTAAGAGAGCTTACTGACGCAGAAATATCGTCCATGCGGGGAGCCGCGGAACAATATGTAGGAAAAGCAAAACAGGCTAAACTAAATCAAGCAAACCCTTGATCCATTTTAGCGCAAAAATTAAAGCTAACGCTACATTGAAGGCTTATCTGGCCCTTTAGGGCGCTTAAACCGGCGCTTTAGGGAGCGTGGGAATGATCTTTTGGAGTTCTCCACTTGGTCTGTTGAATATATCCCATCAATTTCGTTGATATCTTCAATGATTTGTTCCATATTTATTTTCCGAAAGGGAGTTCTTAGTTTATATTCAATCGTTGTTTTGTTATCTTCTTCTTTTAACAATGTCATAGAAATATTCTGAGGAATTATACTATGTGATTCTAAAAGTCTGTTTATTTCTTTAACTCTGCAAGTACCGTTTACGGCAACGATTTTTAAAGTTTGACTATTCCTGAAAAAATATGTTTCAACAGAGCGTTCTAGGGTAAGGAACACCAGCAGGGTAACAAAAACCGACGAGAAATAGAACCCTGCTCCTGAAGCTAAACCTATTGCTGCAACCACCCATAGTGAAGCGGCCGTTGTTAATCCTTTTATAGAAGTTTTATCTCTTAAAATCGTTCCGGCTCCTAAAAAGCCGATACCTGAAACAACTTGGGCTGCCATTCGAGCAGGGTCTTTAGCGACTGATACAAAATCATTGAATCCATACATTGATAAGATCATGATTAAAGCAGAACCTAAGGATACTAAAATGTGGGTTCTAAATCCTGCGGGACTGTCGTTACGTTCCCTTTCAAAACCCACTATTCCGCCAAAAACACATGCTAAAAATAGTCTTAAAGCAATCTCGTACTCAGTGATATACACGTTTATTCCACCTTTCTTAGATATTTTACTTATTAAAATAAATTATCTGACCCAGTGTTTGTATTTTAATTCACTTATTCTAAGTATACGATAAACCCAACAAAAATTCCTTTTATTCCATTAAATGCACAATACATATTCTTAATAGAGCCTTCCGGGAATACCATAGCACTCAGGATTAGTTTCGCCGAGCTATTCTATCCCAAAAGTAAACCGCTGTATAAAGAAGGACACCACAAAAAGACGGGGACTATTTTTAACTAAAATAGTCCCCGTCTTAGGCAACATTTCTTATACCTTAAATTTTGATACCATCTTAATAAGATTATCCGAACTTTCCTTTGATATATCTGCTTGTTTCATAACTTCGTCTGATTTTTCTACCACCATTGAAGCCTTTTGAGCAATATTAGTTGTACTTTCAGCCCCTTCATTGGCTGCTATCGCAATCTCTTCAATAACTTTAGTCATCTCCTGGATGGAAGCGGTAAGCTCCTCCGCAGTTGCACTAAAATCCGTCACAAGACTATCAACAAACTCTGCGTCTTTATCGTATTGTTCACCGATCTTAACCATAGCTTCATAGTCTTTAAGAACCTGCTTATCTATAAATTCCAAAACACTGGCAGAACTTTCTGATAGGTTTCCAACCGATGCAACAACAATCTTAGTAATCTCCTGTATTTCGTTAACTGCATTTTTTGAGTTCTCGGCTAGTTTTCTAATTTCTTCTGCAACAACAGCAAAACCTTTTCCGGCTTCTCCAGCTCTTGCAGCCTCTATTGCTGCATTCAAGGCCAAAAGATTGGTTTGAGAAGTGATTTGCAATATGGCATCTGACAGTACATTAATCTGGTCCACAGATTTTGAGTCTTCTATTGCTTTTCTCAGCTTATCCTGAGTTGTTACATAAACATCCTGAGCACTCTTTTGAGAGCTGACAGTGTTTTGTTTAAGATCATTGGCTCGTCTGCTTATTTCACCCGCCGCTTCAGCTCCTTGTTGGGCCTTAAGGGCAATGGACTCAACCGCTCGCTCGATTTCGGTGGCTGTCGCACTCATCTCCTCACTTGAGGCAGCCGTTTCTTCCATACCCGCAGACAATTCTTCTGTGGTTGCGGATACGTCCTCAATCTGATAGGTTAACTCGTTTATGTTTTGCGCCGTACTCATTACTGCCTCAGTTAAACTATGTGATTCTTTAATAACTCCTTTGACTACTTCTTTAACGGATTGCTGCATGGTATCGATAGATTTTGCTAGTACCCCTATTTCGTCTTTCATCTCCAATGATTTACGAGGAGTCTCATGTGTGAAATCTCCCGTTGAAATCGTCTTTAGGTGATCTGCAGCCAGCACAATGGGCGTGGAAATTAGTCTCGCTATTAAGTACGCTACTCCTAAGCTAAGCAATAAAAATATTATAGAGGCAATAAGCATTGACCTTTTCAGGGTTTCAAGCTCAGAGAAAACCTCATCTTTAGGGGCTGCCACCGCTAAGGACCAGTCCGTCCCTTCTACCGGAGCATATCCAAGAAATTTAACCTCTCCATTATACTCATATTCGCCAGATCCAGTTTTTCTTTCTGTCATTCGTTTTTCCAGTTCCGCTAAAGACTTGAGTTGGGGGTTTTCTTTAACATTTTCTAAATCATTATCCATTTCCATCACAAGCTCCGCATTACTGTGGGCAACCTTTGTACCTTTTTCATTGATCATAAAAGCTTTTCCTGATTCACCAAAGGTAATGTTATTGGTTATTTGACTTAAATTATTACCATCTCGCAAAGCGCCTAAAACACCAACTACGACTCCATCCTGTTTAATGGGTACAGCATAGACAATGACCATCGAACCATCATCCCTACTGATGATTGGTTCAGATATGGCTCGTTCACCTGCCATAGCCTTTTGAAAATACTCTCTGTCCTTAATACTAACCTCTGCTCCTGTTGTGAGTTTTGCTACTCCATCAGGGAGTGCGATCAGCATGGAAATATGTCCACTTCTTTTTACCTCGTCTTGAAGCATTAGACTCTTATTCTCCCAAGGGTTGTTATTGTCCTTTAGCTGGTCCCTGTCTGCTACTGCCTCAAGAGTACTTAACAGGGCATTCATTCGTTCGGTAACAACCTTTGATCCGGTACTAGCCAACTGTGGGAGTGCTTGTTCAACCTGATGCGTTATGGCATTGGACGCTGTTATGTATGAGATTACGCCTAACCCCCCACAAACAAATAGTAAAATAATCCCAATATACAGCACGATTTTTATTTTTAAGCTATTCATACAGACTTCCCCCTTAATATTTCTTCTTCTTTAATAATAATTACGATAAGAAGTATTCGACAAATATCGTTAGATTCCTGCAAACCTTAATGGAGTTATCCTAAATATTCTTTCTGACGAGTTACATTGCAAGACATTTCTATAGTCCATTAAGCTTGTTTTTAAGTTAACTACTGATTTTCGGTACAAAAAAACACGTTGAAGGTAGATTTCAACGTGTTTCCTGCTTATTAAACGATTTCTAACCCCACTGGACAATGGTCTGAACCTAACACATCCGAGTATATTACAGCGTTTTTCAACTGACTTTTCAAGACTTCTGAAACACAGAAGTAGTCGATCCTCCACCCCGCATTATTAGACCTAGCATTAAACATATACGACCACCATGTATAGGCTTGTGTCGTGTCGGGGTAAAAAAACCTAAAGGTATCCACAAAGCCATTATTAATCAGTTGATCAAATTTATTTCTTTCTTCCGTCGAAAAACCAGCATTTTTTCTATTGGCACTAGGATTTTTAAGGTCAATTTCCTGATGGGCTACATTTAAATCCCCACAGACTATGACCGGTTTTAGTCTGTCCAGATCTTTAATATACTTCAAAAAATCGTCTTCCCACTTCATCCTATAGTCCAATCTTGCTAATCCTCTTTGGGAATTTGGAGTATAGACAGTTACTACGTAAACTTTTTCAAATTCAAGGGTTATTATTCTTCCCTCGCTATCATGTTCCTCTTTACCCATTCCATAGATGACCTTAAGAGGTTCTTGCTTAGAGAAAATTGCTGTTCCCGAGTAGCCTTTTTTTTGAGCAGAATTCCAGTACTGATAGTAGCCGTCCAAATTAAAGGGAATCTGTTCTTCCTGTACTTTAGTTTCCTGAATGCAAAAGATATCGGCATCTTCGTTTACAAAGAAATCTAAAAAACCCTTTTTTACACAAGCGCGAATTCCATTGACGTTCCATGATACTAATTTCATATAACGAATACCTCTTTTACTCTGACATTGAAAACAATGCTTGGTCCAATAATTCATTATAGCATAACGTAGAAAATAGTGTCTCTGCTTGATAGGAATTGTAAATTGTAACAACATGGTGTTACGTCATAACTAAGCCTCCGTCAACATATATGGTTTGTCCTGTCATAAAGGAACTCCACTCAGACGCCAAAAACAAAACAGGTCCAGCTATTTCCCCCGGACCAGCAATTCTCCGCAGAGGAGTTTGAGCAAGGATCATTTCTTTTACTTCCTCTTTGGTCTGCCGACTTACATCTGTTGGATAGACTAACCCTGGCGCAACACAATTAACACGAATGCCGAACTGCCCTAGTTCGGCAGCCAGGTTACGGCTGTAACCAACGAGTGCCGTTTTGGCCGTCGTATATTCATGGTACGGAACCATTGGCCGTGCCACTAAATTACTCACGACATTAATAATACTTCCCTGACTCTTTTTTTCATGCTGGGAAGAACCGCCTGACAAACATTGTGGGTTGATCGTAAGGTACCCTCTAATTGGGCCTGGTAATCTTCCCAGGTCAGATCCCACGCCAGTTTCCGTTCATCCGGATTATAACATTCCCTACATTGGCATTACCCAACAGGTTCAATCGGTCTACGACAATAGTCGTACTCTCAGCCTGTTTATCAAGCTCCCGATGTCAATATAATATAATATGTATGGGTTAAGTATACTTCTAACGACTATGAATTTCAATTCTTCCAAAGAGTAAAAAGCAGAGCTACTGCTCCATTAGTCGATTATTGTTATAGTTATGTAAAGAAATAAAAGCCGCCACTAGAGACGGGTCGAATTGAGTTCCGGCACATCTTTGCAATTCTGCTAATGCCTCTTCAAATGTTCCTCCTGATCGATAAGGACGACTAGAGGTAATTGCATCCACCGTATCGGCAATACTAACAAGACGAGCCAAAAACGGGATGTCTTCACCACTTAAGCCATCTGGGTAGCCTTTTCCGTCATAACGCTCATGATGATGTCTGATAATCGGTAAAATTTCTCTGGCAAAGTTTAGCTTAGAACAAATGGTTTCTCCCCGTTCTGGATGAGATTTCATGATTAACCATTCCTCACTTGATAAAGCACTTGGTTTATTCAAAATCGCATCCGGTATGCCAATCTTCCCAATGTCATGTAGAATTGCCGCCCTATATATACTAACTTGATCGATTTCGCTTAAATTTAGAAACATTCCAAGCTCTACAGCGTAGTCCGTCACCCGTTCTGAATGTCCTTTTGAATAAGGATCTTTTGATTCAAGAGCAAGGGCAAGTGCGAAAATAATGTTCTGGGATTCATCTAGTGCAGAGAGAGATTCCTGAAGTTTATAATTAGTCGCTGTCAGCTGTTGATTAGCCTTTTCTAATTTCCCTTTCTGCTGCTCGATCGTTTTCCTGCTCAGGAAATCCCGGACTTTGGCATTGTATAGTATAAATGAGAGAAACCACGCAACTATAACAAGTATTGTACCATTAACATAATGCCCTCTTAAAATACTAAGGTCTTTTTGGCTAAATGTAATCCCAATTATAAATATTAGATAATTAGTCAAAAAAATTCCAAGACTGGTTAGAGGTTTAAAATTATTCGCTACGGCAATTATAAATGTTCCAATTATAAATACCGTGATCTGACCGTGTATTAACTGATCGAAAATTGACGTAATAGTAGAAGTCAAAGTAAGGAAGTAAGCAAAAACCATAACAAAAAACAAATTCAACCGCGTATGCTTAGAACTAATACCTCTGTTTATGTGTGAAAAAATCAACAGTATGGAAGGTACAAATACCATTAAAATATGAATAAAAAAGAGATACTTAGAACCTGGCATCCAAAGTCCTTTTTGCTTGTTAAGGACATCTAAAGGAACTAATACTAATGAAATAATTAATAATACTAGACTCATCTTTTTTGATAGTTCAAAATTCAAGTCAATTAATTCATTGTCGAAATCATCTTTATCACTATTGGTTATATGCCCCGACAAAATATTAATAGATAGCACTTTAAATAAAGGGTTTTCCATAAATACTTAAACCTTCCAATCCAAACTTTTAAACTTGAATCTAGCATATAACCAGATAATTCTACAATTTTCAAGTTTTCCTCTAAGAATCTCTGAAATATATTCTACAGGTCAAGTTCTCAAACTTCAATAGGAAAATGGACCCTAAATTTCTAAGTAACTTATCGCAAATCCTATCATCGTCAATTAAAGCTACAGAAAAACTACTGCACTAGCAATGTATTATTTAATAACTGATTGGAATCATTAATGAAGCCTACTTCCCTCATATAATTTATGACTTTGGAAAGATATTCAACGTTTAGGTCTGTCCAAACAAAACCCGTTTGTTTTAAATAATTAATGGTAAAAGTTGAATCTACACGGACGATATTACTATAGTCTAATCTCTTATTATTACTAAGGTCGGAGACAAGACCACTTAATGCTTCCTTCCCCTCTTTTGTTTGTGAGAGCTTTTTAATATGAGAATCAAACTCTATGTTAGGTAGTGTCTGGACAGGTATATTTAGTACTCTTAAAAAACTTAGAAGTTCTATCGCCTTAATCTTGTGATGATTAAACATGTGAAACACCAAACCGCTTGACTGATTGACCTTAATAATATTTACAATCCCTTGGGCACAATAGTCTACCGGAGTAAATTCAATACTTTGATCAAGGAAACTTTCAGGGATAACTTCTAAATCCACAAGGGACTTGATTCTACGATAAAATGCATTTTGTTGAATGTTATGCTGGAATTTACCATCCAGGTAGCGTCCGGTGACAACCCCAACTCTAAAGATAGATGCCTTTAACCCTCTAGTTTCAGCTTTAAAGACTAAGTTCTCCGCAGAAAATTTACTACGTACATAAAAGTTGGTTTTGTAATCCTGACCGATATATAAATCCTCTTCCATAAAAACTTTATTACCTTTACTTTGGTCGACTACAAAATCTCCCGATATACTAATAGTTGAAATATGATTAAATTTCTTATCAAATTTTAAACAAAAACTAATTACTTCTTGTGTTCCTTGAATATTAATTTTCTCAAATTCACTATAATTTCCATAGTGTTTAACTAAAGCACCACTATGTATTACTGTCTGTACCTTCTGGGCCAGTTCTTTATATTTGTAATCGTTCAACCCAAATTGTTCTAAGGAGATGTCCCCGTTAACTACAATAATCCTATTTTTCAAGGTCACCGGAAGTGAGGGGAAATAAAAGTCTAGCAAATTATCCAATCTTGATTCAGCATTATTCCCCCGTACCAGACAATAGATTTCGTTATTTGTTTGAACTAGTAACTCCCAAAGAAGGTGTATTCCTAAGAAACCTGTGGCACCTGTCAAGAGGACATTACCTGTATCCACTGATTCCATAATAATTTCCGTTGGCCTCACCTTACCAGAGCAATAAATTTCTTCTTCATTTCCTTTATCTTCTTGGATACACCCCGTGATTCTAGAGGACAGCAGCCTTACAGTTGGACATTCGTAGAAATCCTGTGCATTGAGTTTCCATTCATAAAATAAAGCACCCGACATAATTTCAAGGATTGTTAAAGAATCTCCCCCCAATGCGAACAGGTTGTCATTAATTCCAACACGTTCCACTTCAAGAGCTTCAGCCCACAACCTAGACAGTTTCCATTCCACATCATTTCCGGGAGCTATATACGTATGTGTTAACTGTCCAATCTCTAGTTGATTAGGTAAAGGTAAAACTTGGCGGTTGATCTTTCCATTCGGAGTCAGCGGTATAGCATCAAGCCAGATAAAATAAGCAGGGACCATATAATTTGGCAGATACTTTAATATATGGGATCTTAAATTTCCATTGTTTGGTGTTTTTTTACCAGTTAAGTACGCACATAAATGTTTCTTACCCGCTTTATCTTCTTTAGCTATTACAACTGCTTCTTCAATCGCCGTATGTTTTAACAGGCAGACTTCGATTTCTTCCATTTCGATCCTTAATCCCCTGATCTTAACTTGGTTATCAGTTCGACCCAAGCATTCAATATTACCGTCTTTAAGCCATCGACCTAAATCCCCGGTTCGGTACATGGTTTTTCCAGGTATATATGGATTCGTCAGGAATTGCTTTTTGGTTAATTCGGGGTTATTTAAATAGCCTAGAGAAACTCCATCACCGACAATAAAGATTTCACCGACAGACCCAATAGTTACTGGAAATAGATGCTCATCAAGGATATAAATCTGTGTGTTGGCGATCGGTTTACCGATCGTTATTTTTTCAGAGTTGGTAATATTTGTCATTGTTGACCAAATTGCGGTTTCTGTTGGGCCATAAAGATTATAAATTTCCGCTTGAGTAATAGATTTCAATTGGGGTAATAGTGGTGCCGGAAACCCTTCTCCAGTAATTAAAATGTGGGATAAACCATTTAAGGATTCCTTTCCTTGTTCCTCACTCAAAATTAGCTTCATTCTTGACGGAGTGGCTTGAAGGACTTTAACTTGGTGTTTAACAATGAGGTCAAAGAGATATCTTGGAATTGTTTGCTCTTCCTCATTGGCGATAATAACCTTCATCCCTTTAGTTAGGGGTAAGATTGTGTCACTAAAGAAAATATCAAAGGAGATAGTGGTAAAGGAAACAATTGTTTGATTTTTAAAATTTAGATCGCGTGTTATGCTATTGATAAGATTACACAAAGCCCTATGATGAACCATAACCCCTTTGGGTTTACCAGTAGATCCAGAAGTGAAAAGCACATAGGCTAAGTCATCCGTATTGACTTTTACGTTTATATCCACCGTGTTACCATTATAGACCGTTAAATTGTTTAACGAAATATTAGCAAATTCACAAATTCCATATGTAACAATATCATCGGCATTATCTATATTCGTAAGCGTTAAACGTGTATGACTTTGGTTAAGCATATAGGCAATTCTTTCACTTGGATAACTGGGATCAATAGGTAAATAGGCTGTCCCGGCCTTAAGAATCCCCAGAATACCAATTATCATTTCTAAAGATCTGTCAACCATTAACCCAACGATTGAATTGCGGGTTATCCCTTTACTCTGTATAAAACTGGCAAGCTGATTAGCCCTCTCGTTAAGTTCACGATAAGTTAATCTATTGTCGCCAAAAACTACTGCTGTACAATCAGGTGATCTACTAACTTGATCTTCAAACATATCATGTACTGTCTTTGATTCATAAGGCCTTTCTGTCCGATTAAACCCTAGTAATAGCGCATTTAATTCTTCCTGAGATACCATTTGTAGTTCATAAAGCCGTTTGCTTGGATTGTCAAGGGCATCTGTTAACAGATTGCACATGTTGCTATGCATTTTAAAGATGTCTTCCTCGTTGAATACTTCAAGCAGGTAGTCATAATCCATAATTGACAATCCCGTGTTTTCCCAGTCACTAACTCCTATCGATAGCGAGTTGGGCTGGGCACCTGGGTAATTCCATAATCCCTCATACTCAATAACCGAATCACGCTTGACATTCCAATAATTCAGTGTAACATCCACAAGGGTTCCAGAAAAGTGGTGCTTTTGACGGAAATCTTTTAGTATACAGCTATGAGGGT
>JADQBO010000353.1 GCA_016278585.1 Desulfosporosinus sp. | reverse complement strand
TATCAGGTTCATTATCTTTTCAGAAAATCTTGTTGAGTTTTCCTAGACCAGTATAGTCAACTACTCTGTTAGCTATTTCAACAAGTATTTCTTCCGAAATTAGATTTTTCTTCTCTATACCATCTTCAAAGATTATAACCTTAATAGAAAGTTGTTTTCGTGTCTTTTGAAAATTTTCAATAAGACTCTTTTGTAACTTTAGGTCCATCTTCTTTACATCCATATTAATAACCCACCCCTTGAAAGCTTATTTCCTGTTCCAGCAGGCAGTGATATGCTGGAAGTAGACATTAACGATCATCTCCAAAGTCAAATTACTTAAAAAATCAATCACTGGTGGAACCAAAAGTTTACTAGGTGATGAAGAATCTACTTCTAACCAACAATGCGAACCGCATTGTCTTTAATCTGTGTAACAAGATCGACTATCTGCTTTTGTTTCTTGCCCTCAAACAGCTTGATAAGGCTCTGAGGTTTATCAAAAGGCGGCTTCATTAGGTCAAAAACATTCTCGATATAGCCATTCTGTACGATATAATCGATGACCTTTTTAACAAAAGCAATTTGCACCTGACTCAGTGACTGATCATTAATAAATTCAGAAAAAGCTGCGGAGGCTGCATCATATTCAAGCTTTGCAATTCTTCGCACCAGTAAACCGAACGGAGTATCTTGAAATTCTCGCTTATAATCATCAGCAGTGCCTAGTTCCCCAGTGAAGATACGCTCTAGGCTTTCATAGTCCAACGCAGTTAGCAGAAAATTGTTTCGAAGCTTATGTATGGCAATATGGTCTCGGTTCTTCTCAATATAACGGTTTACCTTTAGCTTATAATCCTCGAACTCATAAGCAGGAGCAAGGCCGTCTCCCTCTTTAACTGAGAGAGTTACATCAACAAGGTTGGTATAAATCGTGCTGTTACCCTCACCAATAATAAACTTGATTAGGCTACGTAGCTCTATACGCACTTTCTCAAAGTCTAATATACCAGAGCTCTCCCAAAATTCATCTGTCTCGATAGTTTTAATTAGTACCAGCTTTTCTTTAATCTGAGGAATTGTAGCACGCGCAGACAGACCTTGGCACAGCTTAACCACTTGTTTCTTGCCTCTTTTAAACTGTGGCATCCCCTCAATCTGAGCAATCATCAAACCATACATTAAATTATCAAAGCGTTTGGCTTCCTCGTCTGTATCATCCATATATACAATCGACGCAAGGTACTCAATCAGGTTATGTTTGTCTCCATCTGAAAGGCAGACAAAAGCTTGTGCTTTCTTATACTGTTCAACGTATTGTAGCTGTAGTCTCACCGAAACCAGCTCGGTATTCAGAGCATTAATCTGCTGTAATATCGTATCGATCAGCCCAGTTCTAAGGGCTTGATACGGCTCGTTAATAAAGGCGGAATGTTGGAGGTGATGAATCAACCTAACCAGCTTGGCGAATATTGCTTCGGAAAGACTCTGTGCCTCATTGCCAACAATGCCATTTTTGTTTACGCGGAAGAAGTCAAAGTTTCCGAGATAGTCAAAGATAATAAATTGGGTTTTATCCTGTCCTTCTCCAAACAGATTCTCGCAAAGCCTTGTGCCACGGCCAAGCATCTGCCAAAATTTAATTTTTGACCGAATGCGTTTAAAGAATACCAGGTTAACAATCTCTGGTACATCAATGCCCGTGTCTAACATATCGACCGACACAACGATAATAGGCTCTTTTTCAGGAATCTTAAAGTCATCAATGATCGTTTGGGCATAGTTGTCGTCACAAACTACACGCCTGGCAAATGTGCCATTATAGTGCGGATACAGCTTATCAAACCGTTCTATAATATATTGAGCGTGTTTTTTGTTTTGAGCGAAGATAATGGTCTTGCCCAGTCTGTCACCACCAGCCACCTTAATGCCCTTGGTCATTAGATCTTCTAATACCATATCGACAGTGGCTTGGTTAAAGATAACTTTATTGATCTCAGGAGCAGGGATTGAATCAGGCATTTCACCATCTTCATCAGTGAAGTCTTCTTCGTAGCGAGCCTTATCTTCTTCGGAAAGGTCATCGTAGGTTATGCCTTTGTCCAGAAATGTCGTTTTTACTTCTATGTTATGGTAAGGCACCAATACATGGTCTTCCTCCACTGCCGTTTCGTAGGCGTAGGCAAAGGTTGGAACGCCTTTTTCCATCTCGAAGAATTCGTAGGTGTTATGGTCAACCTCAGTCTTTGGAGTCGCCGTTAAACCGACCAATAGACCATCAAAATACTCAAAGATGGCACGGTATTTCTTAAATATACTTCGATGAGCCTCATCTATAATAATGAGATCAAAATGAGCAGGGGAAAACAGTCGCTGTCCCTCATCGCTCTTCGCCGTATCAATGGCGTTAAGCATGGTTGGGTAGGTTGAGAAAACAATACGGGCGGTTTTATCCTCCTTCTTGCTTAAAAGATTGCACAGGGACATATCGGGCAGATGGTTCTTAAAGTCACCCTTTGCCTGTCTTACCAGGGCTGTTCTGTCCGCTAGGAACAGGGTGTTAGTTATGTATCCGCCCCTAGATAACACATCGGATAAACTGGATGCCGTTCTCGTTTTGCCTGTACCTGTCGCCATAACAAGCAGGGATCTTCTGTGGCCTGTTACGATGTTTTCACACACTGCGCGGATCGCTTCTTTTTGGTAGTATCGATCGGTAGTTTTATCGTCAATAACTATCCCATCTAAAACCTTGCGTTCGTGTCGTCGGTTCATCAGCTTCTCAAGGTCTGCTTTGGAGAATATCCCACTTACCTTTCGTTGCGGAGAGATTACATCATCCCACAGATTAGTCTCAAAGCCGTTGGTGGTAAACATCATTGGACGTCTACTGGTCATTTTCTCTAAGCAGTCAGCATACAACTTTGCCTGCTGAGTTCCGATCTTTGGGTCCTTTGAGGTGCGCTTCGCTTCAATAATAGCCAGAGGCAGTCCGTCTCGACCATACAGTACGTAGTCGGCATAACCTTTCCCCTCAGGGTTAGGCATACCGTAAAGAGGCACTTCTTCCCTTACATCATCGCCAAAGACCCACCCGAGTAATTTCAGGTCCACATCGATGTATTTTTTGCGGGTACGGAATTCCGAAATGTCTTTTGGGTTGAAATGGCGTTCTTCCTTATGTTGCTCTTTGTCAGCGGTAAGCCGGTCGCTCATTTTGGCAACCTTGGCACGCAGGGCCTCAATTTCGGAATCCTTTTGGTCTATTAGACGTTCCTTTTCTTTAATCTTGGATTCGTCGAGGATCACCTTTTCAGCAGGTATATTTCCTTCCTCAAAACGCCGTTCTTTGTAGTTTATGCCATAGCAATAATCAATCCACTGAACAAATTCAAACAAAGCAGAAAAAGACAGGATCGTATCACTTCTGCTGATTGCCTTGTCCGTATGGACCGCAAGGTTTCCCAGCTTAATGATATAGGGCAGCTTACCCCAGGTTTTGTCATCCATTGCAAATCTGAAGGAAGGTTCGTGAATTAAAGCCTGCAAATTGTCCTTATAGGGCACAGTGATAGTGTTGTCAGCAGAATATACCCATTTCACAGCAAGCTCAAAGGCCTTGCGGCTGCCCACAGCTGCCATCGCTGGAGAGGTGGTAAGTACGCGCTCTGCTTCGATGCAGGCTGATGTAAATAATGCGTATTCTGTTTGTCCCTGTAAGAAATCAAAATTTGCAGGCATTAATTTCACCTCACTGTTATTCGAAATACTCGCTCATTAAGCTGTCAAAAAGGTACTGTGTTTCTTCGATTGCCTTTTTAACAAGAGCTTTTTGTTCTTCAATTTTCGTGACTATTTCTGCGAATTTAGTTTGGAGAGAAAGTGGTGGAAGAATTACTTCTATTGAATTACACGATGTCTTATTCATATACAAGACAGTCGTTGAAGTAGCAAGCTTAATCATTTGATTTTTATAGTAGGGCAGCATTATACAAAGAAATATCTCGTTTATTCGTTCACCACATTGAAAAGAATGCAGCTGCTGATTCATTACTAAGTCATTACCTGCGATAGATGTAACTCCAATATCGCCAACACAACACATTATTACGCTGTTTTTGGGTATAATCTTAGCTCTCACATTATTGATTTCAGACTTACTAAGTCCAATATTTGCAGAAGACTTTTTAGTATACCCACCTATAATTAAATCACTTGTTGTTATCCATGGCATATCCCCTGTAAAGCTTTTCGGCTTATCTCTTCCTGGCACAATACAATCTGTTACTTTATCAACTGCAATTGCTTCCCACCCTTTTTCATTCGTTACAGGGTCGCCGAACATATCGTAAAAGGTGGATTTGATAAGGCAGTCCAACTCTGCAAGCTGCTGTTTGCGCATGGCAAGTAGCTCTGCGGCGGTGTCTAAGGTTTTGACAATTTGCTTTTGTGTTTCAAGGGGAAACAACGGGACGCTAATGTCTTCAAGAGATGTTCTGTTTATATGAGGAATCGTTGCACCTGTGCAATTATTTCTTAAATATTCGAAATTACCACGCAGTAATAGTCCTACAAATTTTGTAGCTAAGTTATTATTGTTTAAACGAATCATCGCTAATGTGCTCCCTATCGCACCGTCAAGTCCAAAACCAATTGTTCCGGCATTCGCTCCGTCCCATGCAATAATAATATCATTAGCATTAGCCACAACGTATTTCTTATTTGCATCACAGTACTTAATCCTATTGTCGTTTCTTAAATCATCGATTTGAATAAAACGAATTGAATCAACCTTCTGCTCAATTTGTTCAACTTTAGTACCTTTTCGTATTGTACAAATATCACCAAGTTTTATTTTATTCACTAATGAGCCCCCTCAATTCTTCCATCTTGGAAGAAATACCAAGGCTCAACTCATCGAGGCGTTCCATAATCACCTGAGGCGTATCATACTCCACCTTCTCATAAACAACCTCTTTATATTTATTAATTGATAAATCATAGCCATTAGCTTCAATGGCAGACTTCTCTACAAAAAAGCTCTGATCAGTGGGCTTACGGTCTACTTCGCCTTCAGGGCAGTGAAAGCGAGTAATAATATCTGGAATATCATTGGCCTCAATGGCAGCACGTTTATCATCTAAAGAGAAGCCATCGGCTTTCATATCGTAAAACCAAACCTTATCGGTACCGCCTGCGCCTGTTTTAGTAAACACAAGGACTGCAGTGCTAACACCTGCATATGGTTTAAATACACCGCTTGGCATGGAGATAACCGCTTGTAGTTGATGGTTTTCTACCAATTCTTTGCGAAGGGCTTTGTGTGCGTTGCTTCCACCAAACAAGACTCCGTCCGGTACAATACATGAGCAACGGCCACCCTTGCGTAGCATCCTCAAGAACAGTGCCACAAACAATAGCTCTGTCTTCTTTGTGCTGCAAACTGCCTTCAAATTGTCATTAATACTCTCGGCATCGACAGTGCCAGTAAATGGTGGATTGGCTAAAATAATATCATAAGCAGAAGAAATACTGTTCTGCTTGGAAACGCTATCTACATAGTTTATATCAGGTTGATTAATAGAATGGAGCATCAGGTTCATGGCGGAAAGACGCAACATGGTCCTGTCAGTATCCATGCCTGTGAACATCTCACCTGCAAAATGATCCCATTGTTCAGTTGTCATTTCTGCCTCATATTTCTCTCTGATATATTCGGCAGAGGAAACAAGAAAGCCAGCCGTGCCACAAGCAGGGTCACAAATTTTATCGTTTGGAGTCGGAGCAAGCAGCCGCACCATCATGTCTCGGATATGCTTTGGTGTTCTAAACTGACCGTTCTGACCAGCTGTTGCTAGCTTACCTAGCATATATTCATAAAGGTCGCCTTGCATATCCAGGTCTTTGATATCGTGTTCATAAAGCTCGTCTAAGCCAGTAATCATCTTTTGTAGAACCTGCGGGGTTGGGGCTAAAAACATAGCATCTTGCATGTAGCGAGAAAAAGCGGAAACATTGTCCCCGTTCAATGCCTTAATAAAGGGGAATACCTTTGTTCCGACAATATCATAAATCATGCGGGAATCTTTGGTTTTAAACTTACTCCAACGCATAGCCTGACCATCTTCATCCTGTGGGAAAATCTTGGGCATTGCTTCACCAGTTAATGCTTCGTAGCTCTCGTTCTCTAGTTCCTTTTCATCCAATGAACGGATAAACATTAAATAAGTAAGTTGTTCGATAACTGTGATAGGGTTAGAGATACCTCCAGCCCAGATATCTGACCATATTCTGTCTACCTTGTTACGAATTTCTCCTGTTAGCATCTAAATTTTGCTCCTATCTCTTCTCATGTTTTGGTTATACCCTAATAAGGAGCAATAGTCATTATTTCTGACATATCTACCACTCAAACCTAATTATACCATCTCATCAAGACAAATTGTGGCCAAATATTAGATGTTCTTCCGTACCCGTATTCAAAATTGCTAATGCAAAATAATACAGTAATCCTGTCGTCATCTTATTATTTCCAGATTTCTATATACCAAGCCGCACCAGGTACCAGCTGCTTCACTAAGATCTTGTTAAACGTAGTCTCCAGCTTATCGTTGTCACGAAGGGTTCTTAGGTCTTCTCTGAAATAATGACCCCTGCCATTTGAGTCATACTTATAAAGTGAGCTATTAACTAAAGCTTCCATACATTCTTCGGGGGTAGTATCCGATTTATTTTTACTGGTCATCCAGTCATAGATCGTTTTCTCTGCCCTATGTATTCTATTAATAAGTTCGTCAGTAACGATTCTAGTTTTTCGCATATTATCCTCCTGTATGACCGTGCATCACACGATGAACGGTTAGATAAGGGCTAGCAAAGTTACTTCGTTGAATTATTATGTCTAAAAATAAAATAAGCCTTGCTTAATAAATCATTATTAATAACCACGTCTGTAATTTTATACTTAACTTCTTGTACATTATTTAAATATCTAAAACTATATTTGCCTTTAAGTGAGTTCATAGACCCAAATACATTTAATCGGACTTTAATATCACCAAGGCTAAGGATATTTGCCGTTAAGTTTTCTAGATCGGCTTGTAATTCATCAAGAAATTTATTACGCACGTTACTCATTTTATAGGCAAACACTTTTATACTTATTTCACTTACCCCTTGAGTCACATCTACCTTAAACTTAGGATAAATATTTGACAAACTCTTTGCGGCATCTTTAATGTTTTGAAGTAATAAGGCATCGTTAGAAATTAAACTATCATAACTTATATGCGATATGCTTAATTCGCCGGAAAGCGTAATATAGCTATAGTTAGATGCAAATGATCTAAAGTCATTAAGTATGCCATGAAAGGTTATCATTAGGACAAGTCACCTTCATTCTGTGTAGTAATAATCATATCACTACTTCTTCCTTATGTGAGGCTAGGCTACTCTTACAATGTTTACAAATAATAGCATCCGCTCGTACTTCTTCTTTGCAAAAAGGGCATTCCTTTAACTGAACTGTTTCAATTGTCTCGCTACAGTGTTTGCATTTTATTGCACCCATCTTTATTACCTCTCCGCAATATGGGCATTTCTTAGTGCCTTCCTCCAACTCTTGCAATCCATTAGTGCTCAATCTCTTTAGATTGCCTTCCGCACTATCTTGTATTCTTTCAACATCCTTCTCGACCTTATTAAGCCTATGATCATATAATCTCTCATCACTTGCTAACCTGTCACTAGTACTCTGTTGTTCCATCTTAAGCTGTTGGATATTAGCTTCGTTGGTTAAATCTTTTAACAATGCAACTATAACTCCCCCAATTATAGGACTAATGAATATTGAAATAATAAACCAAAGAAATCCATTTCTACCTTTCTTAGATGCAAATACTCCTACCCCCACGCATAAGCCAATCCAAATTATAAGTTCCATTGCACTATCCTCCTAAGAATCAAATTTTGGTACAACTTGATGATTATGTAATTCCTTCGACACACGCCCACAATTTCCTCTTATTTACTTCATACTTTTTGGTTGAACGAGAATCCTAAAGTCGTTGGCGAAAACAATCAGAACTATGCTGTATGCCTACGGAGAGAGCATACAGTGGTATTCCAACACACCTAAAAGAAGGCGTAATTTTCCATTCTCTGGTATAACTAGAGGTAAGAAATACTTAGATCTGAAGCCCTAAGTTCAGACAGCTCGATAAACTTGTTAAACATATTACAGCTAGTCTCATAGAACTTTATGGTGTATTCCGATAAGTTGTTGACCATGCATTTCTTTAGATACCGCTTCTTCAATTCTGGAAAAGATATGTCTTCTCCTTTGGTCATGGTCATCCGTTTTAATCCGTTTTTCGCCTTCATTTTACCAACTCCTAATCTCAAATTAGTAAGCCGATAACAACAAAACAGGCGTTTATGATTACCCCAAAAAGGAGCAGAATTCATAAACACCTGCCAAACACTCATACAACCTCAAACCTTTACTACGACTGACTTTACCCTACTCCCACTCAATCGTTCCCGGAGGCTTTGAGGTAATATCATAAACCACACGATTCACACCCTGGACTTGGTTGACAATCCTTGAGGATATGTTGTGTAGGAGGTCATAGGGAAGTCTCGCCCAATCTGCAGTCATGGCATCATCACTGGTGACCGCTCTTAGAATAATGGGATACTCATAAGTTCGACCGTCTCCCATGACACCGACGCTCTTGATGGAAGGAAGCACGGCAAAGCTTTGCCACAACTCACGATACATTCCCGAACGACGAATTTCTTCTAGAACGATTGCATCCGCTTCCCGCAAAATGTCCAACTTCTCACGGGTTACTTCTCCAAGAATGCGGATCGCCAGACCAGGTCCAGGGAACGGTTGACGCCAGACAATCTCCTCACTCATACCTAACTCAATTCCTAGTTCGCGAACTTCGTCTTTAAAGAGCATGCGTAACGGCTCAATCAGTTCAAATTGCATGTCCTCTGGTAACCCACCGACATTATGATGACTCTTAATCGTTTCCGCGGTTTCTGTCCCACTTTCAATTATATCTGGATAAAGTGTCCCTTGAACCAAGTAATCAACTTGACCTAGTTTCAAGGCCTCTACTTCAAAAACCCTGATAAACTCATTGCCAATTGCCTTGCGCTTAGTTTCCGGATCGGAGACTCCTTCAAGTTTCTTCATAAAACGCTCGCGGACATCAACAAACACCAAATTAAGCTGAAACTGTTCAGTAAAAATCTTTTTTACCTGTTCTGCTTCATTTTTACGCATAAACCCATGATCGACAAAAACACAGGTCAATTGGTCTCCGATTGCACGGTGTACTAAGGCTGCAGCTACCGAGGAATCTACCCCACCGCTCAATGCACATAGGACATGTCCATTTCCAACTTTAGCCCGAATCTCTGCAACCTGTAACTCGATAAAGGACTCCATGGTCCATTCCCCAACACACTTACAAATATTGTAGAGAAACTTCTCTAACATTGTTTGCCCGTCTGGAGTATGTTTAACTTCAGGATGAAACTGGAGGCCATAAAAATGTCGTTTTTCATCCATCATGGCTGCAACTGGGGTATTCGATGTATGGGCTGCGACTACAAAGCCCTCCGGTAATTTGTGCACAGAATCACCGTGGCTCATCCAACACGGACGCTCCCCCCCTAAGTCTTGCCAGAGATGGGTTGGCTTATCGACTGTGAGCAGGGCTTTGCCATACTCCCTAGCATCAGGATGATCGACGCTTCCACCTAATTGTACCGTCATAAGCTGCATTCCATAGCAAATTCCTAATATCGGAATCCCTAGGTTATATATTTCAGGATCCACTTTTGGTGCATTCTCGCGATTAACACTTGCTGGACCGCCTGAGAAGATAATGCCCTTAGGCTGACGAGCCTTAATCTCCTCAATGGATGTTTTATAAGAAATCATTTCAGAATAAACATTCGCCTCACGTACACGGCGAGCAATAAGTTGATTATACTGTCCCCCAAAATCCAAAACCAAAATGACTTCCTGTGTCAAAATAATTCATCACCATTCTTATTAGATTAGATTATCTCATAGGCCTCTTGTTTTAAAACACCGACATAAGGCAAATTACGATATTCCTCATTGAAGTCTAAGCCATACCCTACTACAAATTCATCCGGAATCGAAAACCCATTATAATCTGGAAAGACATCTACTTGTCTTCGGGCAGCTTTATCAAGGAGCGTGACCACCTTTATGCTCATAGGATTCCGGGCTTCTAGATTTGCTTTTAAGTACTTTAATGTCAATCCCGTATCCACAATATCCTCAGTAATTAAAATATGGACATCCTCAACACTACGCTCTAAATCCTTAAGAATCCTTACAACTCCAGACGATTGAGTTGATGCTCCATAACTCGATAAAGCCATAAAATCATAAGCAAGAGGCAATTTAATTTCTCGGATTAGGTCCGACATAAAGGGTACCGCACCTTTAAGAATCCCGAGGACCAAAAGATTCTTCCCTTCGTAATCCCTAGTTATTTCCGCTCCTAATTCAGCCACGCGCTTTTTCAGTTCTTCCCGCGAAATTAACACTTTCGCAATATATTCTTCCATCAGGGCACCTCCACTATACTCTACAACGTACGTTTCTGAAAACTCATGCCAAAACTATATCAGAGGCTTGTCTATTGTGCAAACGCTTTTATGGTTCAATCGTTAATTTATTAAAAATAATAGTGTCTCGGAATTACGAGCACTAAAATGGGGTGATTCCCAAAAAATAACT
>JADQBO010000278.1 GCA_016278585.1 Desulfosporosinus sp. | reverse complement strand
GTCGATTTTCAAGGCTTTTGTATCTCCGATTCGAGATACTTCCTTTTCTTGGAGTACCCTAAGAAGGGCGACTTGAACATTAAGAGGCATATCTCCAATTTCATCGAGGAATATAGTGCCTTTATTAGCCAATTCAAATTTACCAGGTTTCCCTCCACGACGAGCCCCGGTGAAGGCCCCATCTACATACCCAAATAACTCACTTTCAATAAGTGAAGGAGGGAGTGAAGCGCAGTTCAAAGCAATAAAAGGACCATCGCTTCGAGAACTAAGTTGATGGATTGTACGAGAAATTATTTCTTTTCCGGTGCCACTTTCTCCGTGAATGAGTACAGAAGAGTGGGTTGAGGCAATCTTTGAGGCTCGTGACAGAGTTTGTTGTGAAAGTGGGCCATTCCCGATCCATAAGGTGTTGGGCAAAGGGGCTTTCTTTGTAATTTGTAGTGTTCCAACGGCGCCTATTGACTGACCGACTTCATTAACTACCTGATTTAAGTGGGAGGAGATTTCTTTCCCTGTGTGATCTTTTATATGGAGATTTAGAGAATGTTCGTTTAACATCCATCCCCTTGGTGTACTAAAAATATCTCTAGCCAGTTGCCCGATAATGTCTGCTTGTCGGCGGCCTATCAGTCCGGCACCGTAAGCGTTGATCTGAGTAATGACACCATTATCATCAATAGCTAGAAATCCTTGTTGTAATAATGACGAGGCTAACTTAGAACCTTCTTGGTAAAATTTAAGTTGATTTTCCAATTCAAAAAGTCGCAAGTTTTTTTCGATCATACTTGCGCCCATTGTTGCGATGGTTAAGATCTTTTGACGGTCTGGATTTGCTTCTCCACTGATATCTAAAACGCCGATAGGGGTACCTTGGCTACTTTGTATTGGAGCAGCCCAGCAAGCTAGAAAATGGTTATCGTGCACAAAATGCTCCCAACCGCAGACTGACAGGGGGGCATTATCGCGGAGAGCAGTTCCGATGGCGTTAGTTCCACGAATCTCCTCACGCCAACTGGCACCGGGACTTAGATTTACTTTTTGGGCTTTACTCATAAAGGGGGCATCTCCGATGGCCTCAATGATGTAGCCATCGTTATCGCCCAACAAAACAGTATAATTAGTGTTTCCAAGTAAGCTGAAAATATAAGGTAAAACAGGTTCACTTGCTCGGATTAAGGATTCTTGAGAGCCTCGGCGCTCCTTAAGGCGTGCGGTGGTTAGAATGTCTTGGTTAGAAACTAGCCTATGGTCTACTTGATACTCTAAGCTTCTCTGCCAGGAACGGTAGATGGAAGGATCAACTTCCGATTTAACGCTTTCTCCCTGAATAAAACGCTGCCAATGATTATCCATTGGACTCTTTCCCCTTCCTCTCTAAGCCTTGTGTTTTATCCTTATAATGACAGAATACCATACCTATTTTAATCAAACAACAAGTTTAAAGAACTCCATTTTGTCTTAAGTGTTCAATTTTGGAACATAATTAAAACTTAAATGATCAAATACGGAACAATGAGTAATATTGCTATATGAGAATAGTAATTCGGCAGTGTTTAATGAATATAATATAGTTTGTTTTAGTTTAATATAGTTTGGTTTTGTTTGTTATTGGAGTTACTTAGCTGAAAACATGGAAAATTTTATTTAATTTTAAAGTTTTAACATATGGCACGTTAATTGCTATATAATTTAGACTAAGAACCTTTGGGATTAGTTGTGTTTATAGACTTTATCCCTTAAAGGAAATGAACTGATTAAAAAAGGAACAAGGAGGAAGATTCATGGGTGGGTATGTCGGAAAAATATTACGTATTAATCTCACGGACGGAAAGACTAGTACTGAGCCATTAAACATGGAACTCGCAAAGAAGTATTTAGGTGGGCGTGGACTTGCCGGAAAAATGTTTACAGATGAAGTAGCGTCAGATGTTGAGGCTCTTTCTCCTGAAAACAAACTATTTATTGCCGCAGGAGTACTAACTGGTACGAATGCCCCAACTCCAGCAAGGTACATGGTTGTAACAAAATCTCCGTTGAATGGAGTCATTGCCTCTTCAAATTCTGGAGGGTATTGGGGAGCTCAATTAAAATTCGCGGGCTATGATATGGTTGTCTTGGAAGGAAAGTCAAACAAGCCTGTATATATTTCGATTAAGGATGACCAAGTGGAAATAAAGGATGCCGCAAAAGTTTGGGGTAAGGATGTTTACGAGACAACCGATGCTTTAATGCAGGAATTTGGGGATGACAAAGCTAAAGTTTTAGCGATCGGACCTGCAGGGGAAAATCTCTCGTTAATGGCAGCTATTGTGAACGACCTATACCGCGCAGCAGGGCGTACCGGGGTAGGGGCTGTTATGGGATCCAAGAATGTTAAAGGGATTATAGTTCGTGGAACCGGAAAGGTAGATAATGCTGACGCTGACCAAATGAAAGAAGTTGTGTCAAACGTCTTGAAGAAAATCCGAGAAAATGGCGTAACTGGACAAGGACTTCCAACGTACGGGTCGGCTGTTCTTGTTAATATCATCAATGAAAACGGAATCTATCCGGTCAATAATTTCCAAGGTGCTTATGACAAGGAAGCAGATCAAATCAGCGGAGAAACTATGACCGAGAAATACTTGCTTAAAAAGCATCCTTGCTATCGCTGTCCGATCGGGTGTGGACGTTATAATAAATGGGATGGAAAGGAAGGAGCTGGGCCTGAATATGAAACCGCGTGGGTCTTTGGCTCCGACTGTGGAATCCATGACTTTGATGCAATTCATGAGGCCAATGATTTATGTAATAAGCTAGGGATGGATACTATTTCGGTTGGTGCAACGATTGCAGCAGGTATGGAACTAGTACAGCGCGGCTATATCAAGCCAGAAGAACTGGATGGTACACCGCTAGAGTTTGGTAACGGCCAAGGGATGGTTGAATGGGTTCGTAAAATTGCTTATGGTGAAGGACTAGGAGCCAAAATGGCACAAGGCTCTTATAGTTTAGCCGATGGTTATGGCGCTCCGGAACTGTCTATGAGCGTAAAGAAACAAGAACTACCAGCCTACGATCCACGCGGCGTACAAGGGCAAGCCTTAGCCTATGCCACAAGTAATCGTGGCGGATGTCACGTTCGCGGGTATATGATTTCTCCGGAAGTTTTAGGGCTTCCCGAAAAGCTTGATCGTAATTCGGTGGAAGGGAAAGCGACTTGGACCAAGATTTTCCAAGACCTTACGGCTGTTATTGATGCAGTAGGGCTCTGTTTGTTCTCTTCGTTTGCCTTAGGTCTTACAGATTACACAGCCTTAGTAAATGCTGTGACTGGATTCAATTATACGGATGAGGAACTTCTAGCTTGTGGAGAACGGATTTGGAACGTAGAACGTCTTCACAATTTACGGGTCGGATACACTGCGTCCGATGATACCTTACCTAAACGTTTATTAAATGATCCAATTCCAGATGGTCCATCAAAAGGACAAATGCATAACCTGCCTGAGCTTCTAACTCAGTACTATGCTGAACGCGGATGGGATAAGGCCGGTGTGCCAACCCCCGAACGTCTAACTATTTTAGGTATTTAAGTTTAGTATAGTTAAAGACCTGTGCTAAGGGTTGAAGTTCTAAATTTTAAATCGTACAGTCGGCTTCTTTGCGATAGGTAGTGGAAAAAGTTATTTAGGGGGGACCTTTTAGAGGTCCCCCTTGAAGTACCATGGTATAATAGATAGCATAATACTCATTAAATCATGACCTATAACCCTAGCAAAACAGCAAATCGGAGTTCTGGATATATACAGAGAGGAGGAATAAGAGTGCGTGTAACTGTAAAATTATTTGCAACGTTTCGGGATGGTCGTTTTAAGGTTGAAGAGAGGGATCTACCAGAAGGGAGTAGGGTTCTCGATGTCCTCCAATCATTGAACATTACCCCTGAGGAAGTCGCTATTTGCCTAGTTAATGGGCGGGATGTTAATGAACAGCACGTTATAAAGAATGGTGATACCATTGCACTCTTTCCACCTGTGGGAGGAGGTTAATATGAAATTCGAGGATCGTTATGCGCGTAATAAGAAAACCTTATCGGATAAGGACCAAGATAAGCTCACTAAGTCATGTGTAGCAATTGTTGGGTGTGGAGGACTGGGAGGTTATATAGCCGAGGAACTCGCTCGGATCGGGGTTGGCCGGCTAGTGTTAATCGATGGAGACCGCCTGGAAGCGAGTAATCTTAATCGCCAGATTATGGCAACCGAATTAAGTATTGGGCAGTGGAAAGTGGAAGCTGCAAGGGATAGATTGCGAAGTGTAAATTCTGAAGTACAAGTTGATATTATTAAAGGGTGGTTTGCGGAGGAGAAGGGTCCTGAATTATTTCAGGATGTCGATTTAGTATGTGATGCTCTTGACTCATTGCCCGCGCGTGTTGCCTTGGAACAAGTTTGCCATCAAATGAAACTACCCCTCGTTTTTGCAAGCATCGCTGGTTGGTTTGGTCAAATAGGAGTGAGTATGCCGGGGGATTTTAGTGTTAGGCGCTTATTTGGTCGAGGGGAAAAAGGGGTCGAAAGCACGTGGGGTAATCCAGCATTTACGCCTGCTGTTTTGGCAAGCCTAAGTGTAGCAGAGAGTGTAAAATTACTGGTTGGACGAGGGCCTGCTTTGCGCCGGGCTTGGTTACAGGTAGATTTATTGACTATGGAGTTTGAACGATTTGAAATCGGTTAATATAGAAAATATGATCATGAAAGGTGATAGAGCATGGGAAGCAGTAGTGAATTATTCAAGGTCCAAACTTTGGCTGAGGCAATCGATGCCTTAAAACCCTATGTTCTCTCATTTTATCAGCGTGTTGAAAAAATTCCGTTGGCTGAATCACTAGGACGTATTCTTACTCAAGATATTTCAGCATCCTGTGCGGTACCACATTTTCGTAAATCTACGATGGACGGGATGGCCGTTCGAGCGGCGGATACCTTTGGAGCTAGTGAAAGTATGCCTGCGTTGGTAGAGTGTCGTGGCGAAATACGAATGGGAGAGGCTCCTATCCAACCCTTGGAACAAGGGACGGGTATACTCATGCCCACCGGTGGAATGCTTCCTGAGGGAGCGGATGCTGTTGTAATGGTTGAACGCTTAGAACACTTTGGAGAAACACTTTATGGTGTCACCAAGGCCGTTGCACCGGGAGAAAATCTCATTGACATTGGTGAAGATTTAGCCGAAGGGGAAGTTCTTCTTTCGAAATTTACTCGAATCAGACCTCAGGAAATGGGACTTTTGGCATCCCTTGGGCTAGCCCAGGTCTCAGTTTTACCTCGTTTTCGAGTCGGAATTCTTTCGACTGGGGATGAAATTATTCATCCAGACCAAGAACCTCTACCTGGGCAGTCAAGAGATATTAATGGTTACACCTTACTTGGGCAAGCCTTAGAAAGTGGTGCAGATGCTCGGTATTACGGAATAGTGAAAGATAATCTGGAAGAACTCCGTCTAGTCCTTGCCCAGATGTTAAATGAAAATGATATGGTTTTGCTCTCCGGCGGTAGCTCCGTAGGGTTGCGCGATTTGTCCGCCCAGCTTATCAGCGAACTAGGAGAGCCTGGCCTGCTTTTCCATGGTTTAGCCCTTAAGCCCGGGAAACCAACGATCGGTGGGGTTGTGGATGGTAAGTTGATTTTTGGACTTCCCGGACATCCTGCCTCGGCAATGATCGTTTTCGATACACTCGTTCGTCCCTTATTGGACGGGTCAGTTATTAATCCTCAAGTCGACCCTTTACCCAAGGGAACAATATCTCAAAATTTATATTCCGGAAGTGGACGGGAAGAGTTTGTGCGAGTGCGGCTCATACCCAATGGTGAAGGATGGCAGGTTGAACCAATTCGAGGGAAATCTGGCCTAATAAGAACAATGGTACTGGCCGATGCTATAGTGCATATTCCCTTAGATACAGAGGGTATAGAAGCAGGGAAGGAAATCTTCTTTCGACTCATGCGTTAAGATATAAACTGTTTGAAAAGGGGAGGTAAAGGAACGTGGAACGCCAAATATATCTTGAAAATACAGCTTGGCAAGAAGGACTAGGATCGATGATGGACAAGCTTGCTGAGCGCTGTCGTCCAAAAAACGAATCGATTGATGTACGTTTAGCATTGCATAGAATTACGGGTACCATCGTCCGGGCCAAAAGAAGTTCGCCCCATTTTGCAGCGTCTGCGATGGATGGATATGCAATTAAGGCCAAGGATACCCATGGGATTTCGGAGCGTGAGCCTCGTTGGTTAGAACTTGGAGTTCAAGCTATTCAAGTGGATACAGGGGATCCTCTTCCAGAGGGAATGGATGCAGTCGTCATGCTTGAAGATGTCTTAGAATTGGGGGAGCGCGGAATTTTGCTCCAGGCACCCATCGTACCTTGGAATCATGTTCGTCCAGTAGGAGAAGACATTGTTGAAGGAGAAGTACTACTACCCATTCATCACCGCATTCGTCCCCAAGATCAGGGAGCATTACTGGCTGCAGGGGTTTTAGAGGTAATTGTCCGGTGTAAACCTCAGGTAGGGATCTTGCCGACAGGAGATGAAATTCGTCCTGTGGAGGCGGACCTTCAGGTGGGAGATATTGTCGATAGTAATTCTACAGTTCTGGCTTCCTTAGTGGAAGAATGGGGAGGATCTGCAAAAATATGGCCGATTACACCTGACAAACCAGAACAACTAGAAGCAGCTATTCTGCAAATGGCAGCGTCTCAGGATATTCTGATTCTCATCGCTGGATCATCCCAGGGCCGGGACGACTATACGTCCCATATGGTTGAGAAACATGGAACCCTTTATCTGCATGGAGTAGCTATTAAACCTGGTAAACCTGTAGTCTTAGGTGAAATACAAGGGAAACCTACCATCGGGATCCCTGGTTATCCTGTATCGGCTTATCTGACAGCACATTTATTTTTAGAACCTTGGGTTAAGCATTACCAAGGTTTAAGTAAAGACTCCCAGGCTACGCTGGATGCCGTGATCAGCAAGAAAGTCTTTTCCTCGTTAGGTAGTGAAGAGTTTGTGCGGGTTAAAGTGGGGAAAGTCGGGGAGCGCTGGGTAGCCGCCCCTTTGAGTCGGGGTGCCGGCGTGACGATGAGCCTGGTCAGAGCAGATGGAATGCTACGGGTTCCTCGCTTACAGGAAGGATTTCATGAAGGTGAAACAGTCCCTGTAGAGCTTCTGCGCCCGGTTTCGGAGTTGGAAGAAACCCTGGTATGTATCGGATCTCATGATCTAACCTTGGATGTATTAAGCAGTCATATGAAGGCTAAAGGTGGGTATGGAGGCATCGCTTCAGCCCATGTAGGGAGTCTTGCCGGAATTTTATCCTTGCGCAAAGAGGAAGCTCATTTTGCTGGAATTCATTTACTCGATCCCGAAACAGGGGAATACAATCATGCCTATCTAAAACGTTTCTTGCCGGGAAGAGATATCGCCTTGATGAACTTGGTTTATCGGACGCAAGTTCTTATCGTTCCAAAAGGGAATCCACTAAACATAAAGACCCTAGCGGATTTTACTAAGCCGGGTATCCGATTTATCAATCGACAGGGTGGATCGGGAACGCGAGTTCTTTTTGATTACTTGCTCCAAAAGCAAGGCCTTAGTAAAGAGCAAATTTTAGGGTACGAGCGAGAGGAATTTACCCATTTAGCGGTGGCAATAGCAGTTGCCTCGGGAGCAGCGGATGTTGGGCTGGGTATTCAAAGTGCAGCCGAAGCCCTGGGTCTGGACTTCATTGTGATCGGGGAGGAACGCTATGATCTGGCGATTCCACGTGAATATCTTGAGGAACCCCGCATGAAGGCGATGGTTTCGGTTATTCAAAGTAAAGAATTCCAAGACGATGTTCTGGCGTTGGGTGGGTATGACGTTCGAGAAACTGGGGTTTTTTACGATTAATATAGTTTATTTAAATAAATAGGGGTTTTGAGACAACGATTTTTAATACGACAAAGGCTAATTGCCATTTGTCGTATTTTGTTTAGGAAAACTAATGTATTAGAAAGTGTTCTCAAATGACGCGTTTGAATTAGGTACATGTGTATCGAACTAGAGCACTAAAAAGTAGTGAAAGATTTAATAAACTTTGAATTATTTATAAAAATCACTATTATCTGCCTTGTAAGTAGCGTAAGAACAGATAAATCAAAAAATTTCCAACGTTTGGCATGGGTTTTGCAATAGATAAAGATATCCAATTAAGGCAATAATATTAAATTGCTAGGGAACCTAAAAAACTATAAAAAGAAATGGGAGGAATTGAATATGTCAGTTATTCATCAAGTTTACGGGTACTTCATGCCAACAGTGAACCTTATGGGTGCAGGAGCCGCTCAAGAAACAGGAAAACAAGCTAAATTGCTCGGTGGAACTAAAGTACTTCTAGTGACGGATGCGTATCTCGAAAAAATTGGTATGGCCCAGGAAATTGCTGACATCATTGAAAAAGAAGGCGTCAAAGTCGTAATTTATGGCGGCGCCGAACCAAATCCAACCGATAAGAACGTACATGATGGCTTTGACATCTATAATAAAGAGAAGTGTGACTTAATTGTTTCCGTAGGCGGAGGATCTGCCCATGACTGTGCTAAAGGAATCGGATTAGTAGCAGGTAATGGTGGAAGAATTAATGATTATGAAGGCGTTGATAAATCTCCATTGCCTATGGCTCCGATGATTGCTATTAACACCACCGCTGGTACAGCCGCTGAAATGACAAGATTCTGTATTATCACGGACGCGGAACGTCATATTAAAATGGCCATTGTTGATTGGCATGTAACCCCGAATGTCTCGATTAATGATCCCTTGTTGATGATGAAACAACCACCAAGCTTAACTGCAGCAACTGGAATGGATGCCCTAACCCATGCTGTTGAGGCGTATGTTTCTACGGCTGCTACGCCAGTGACCGATTCGGCAGCCTTGATGGCGTTTAAATTAATCCCTAAATACCTGCGTCGAGCGGTAGCTAATGGGGACGATTTTGAAGCACGTGAACAAATGGCTTATGCTCAATTATTAGCAGGTATGGCCTTTAATAATGCTAGTTTGGGCTATGTTCATTCAATGGCTCATCAATTAGGTGGATTCTATAATTTGCCCCATGGTGTATGTAATGCAATCCTGCTCCCCCATGTTTGTCGCTTTAACATGATTGGCAATCTTGAGCGTTATGCAGAAATCGCTGTAGCAATGGGAGAAAACATTGATGGACTTTCTGTCAGAGAAGCTGCAGAAAAATGCTTAACAGCAATCGCTACCTTGTCTGTTGATGTCGGAATTCCTACGGGTCTAAGTGAACTGAATGTCAAAGAGGAAGATTTTACTCTGATGGCTGGAAATGCAAAACTAGATGCTTGTCAATTGACCAATCCTCGTACAGCGACACTGGAACAAGTGGTTCAAATCTATAAAAATGCACTGTAATTAGAGTTTTTATTTAATATAGTTAGACTTCAAAAAGTGGCTCGAGGGCAATTTCCCTTCGAGCCACTTTTTATAATGATATTATTGTTAACCAAAGCCTGATGGCGGCTTAAGCTGAACGAGTTTATTTACCGAAAGAACAGCGCGGATAGATGCAGACCGGACAGTCAAGACAAAGACCGCCGCTTCCAAGTTTGACAATATCGTGGCGTGTTAGTCTTTCTCCAGCAAGTAAGCGCGGAGCCACTAAATCGAAGGCAGTTGTCTTCGAATACATGACGCACCCGGGTAATCCCATAATGGGAATATCGCCAATGTAGGCTAGCAAAAACATGGCGCCTGGTAAAACTGGAGACCCGTAAGTTATTAGTTCTGCTCCCATTTCTTTAATGGCGGTGGGAGTAACGTCATCAGGATCGACAGACATGCCACCACTGACTAGGATCATTTCTGCCCCTTGATCTAGTTGATGACGAATGCTACTCTGTATCAGAGCTACATCATCACTGGCATAGGTTTGTTCTAGGACTATAGAACCCCAATTTTCAATTTTAGAACGCAGTACTGGACCAAATTTATCTTGTATTCGACCATGAAAGACTTCACTTCCAGTTATTATAATCCCGACCTTAAAAGGGTTTAGGGGTCTTACCTCTAGTATAGGCTTTGCAAACGACTGGACAACTCTTTCCGCTTCAACGATGACAGTTTCATCAATCATTAAGGGAACAACGCGGGTTCCGGCAATTTTATCCCCTTTTTTGACTGGGTAATGATTGTGCAGTGTGGCAAGGATAACTCCGTCTAAAGTATTTAACGCTAGAATACCGTCTTCCGAAGAGTAAAGGAGACCATCGTAGGCAGCCGTCAGGGTGATTTTTCCTTCTTTGGGTTCATCAAGAATTAGTCCTGAACCGGCTACTGCATGAGCGAGACGCTCCGCGGCTTCATTCTCATGAATAAGGCCAGGCTTTTGATCCCAGACGTAAATATGTTCTTTCCCCATACTTAAGAGAATAGGGATATCCTCTTCACGAATGACGTGTCCTTTACGAAAACGTGCGCCTTTAACGACACCAGGGATAATCTGAGTCATGTCATGGATAAGAATGGCACCAACTGAATCACGCACTTTTATTTTTTCCATGGGATAGCCTCCAATACATCAAATAAGTGAGTTGTATACTCCATCGTATGGTTTCATTATAAAGAAGAGGGCTAGGCGTGACTATGATGTAAACTCATGCTCATTATTGATGGTATCGCATTCTTAACGGCAGGTCAAGTTAGGAAGTGGGTTCCAATGTTTAGCATATTGGGATTTGCAACAATTATGCTATACTATTATAATCAGGACTACTATCAGAACATAATTAAACGATGCCTTTGAAGTAGAAGGCAGTTCTAGGGGGACACGGCTAATGGATAAACAAGTATA
>JADQBO010000240.1 GCA_016278585.1 Desulfosporosinus sp. | reverse complement strand
ATAGGCCATAGTCCTCACTCTGGTAGCCCATCCGCCTGAAGGTTCAAGGATGACAACAGGTTTGCGGTTTAGATAAGCAGCGGATAATTCTCCCAACGTGCCATTACCTCCACCCACCATTATTAGGACATCCGATGAATGCACGAGAATTAAACTTCGGTAATCAAAGCTCAATCCAGTATTAATAGGAATATCAATATACTTATTTGCCCTATCCATTGTATCTCCCGGTAAAATCCCTACTACTAGTCCATTAGCCTCTTTAGCACCTTTAGAGGCACACTCCATTACACCATTCGTACCACCTGTTATGAGAATTGCCCCCCTTAAAGCAATTTCCCGCCCTATTTCTTGAGCTAATTGTTGCAGATCCTCAGGTATCTCCCCTGACTGTCCGATGACCCCAATGCGTATCATTAACGACTCATCCTTTCTAAAAATAATGCAGGGTTTCTATAATATATCACTGAAAAATCGTAATATGTCTAGCGTATTTTCGCCCCAAATGGTATAAGCGCAAGTTTGGCAAATTTAAAATGCTGTAGACCAAAGGGTATACCTACAATTGTTAGACAAAATATTGCACCTATAACGAGATGTGCTATGGCAATCTCCCATCCAAAAACAATGAGCCAGATAATATTAAGAATTAATCCACCCGCTCCAAAGTACCCAAGCTCTACTTCTTTTCCAAAAGGCCACAATACCAATAACGAAATTTTAAAACATTGAACACCCAGGGGTATGCCAATAATGGTTATACAAAATAATAACCCTGCTAAAAACCAAACAATCGAACCGAGGATACCTCCAAAGATTAACCAGATAATATTACCTATAAAATTCATCGCTATCCCTCCTTTCACTTAGGCATCATAGTCTGAAGAATAGGTAATCCGTAATTAACAAATGCAATGATAACCACAATGGTAATGGCCAATTTGAATAACTTTTTAAGAATAAAACCTAGGGCAATGATCCCTAAACCCCCGATTAATACTTCTTGAAACCCAAGCCCACCAAAAAAGCTCTCCATAATTTATCCCTCTCTCCTCTATAAATTATGCTCAATTTAAGTCAAAATCTTTAAGAATACACTCTTATTGGCTAAGCATATGCACTCTATTATCATAACACGCACTTTCAAAAGAAGAAATAATCATTATTCCCAGAAACCTTACCTTGGTTTGCTTTAGGTTTGAATCTATTCTTTGTCATGCAATGGAGATAACAAGATACGATCTTACATGCAACATAATTATTAAAAACACCGCAAATATTTGCGGTGTTTTTGAACGTTAATGTTTGAAAAAAAGAAGCTAGTTAAGAAATCAGTCTTTTATTAGAACGACGCCAAATGCCCATTTTTTCAGCATCTACTATTAGCTCATCACGAAAATCCGGATGAGCTAAGGATATAATTGCCTCAGCACGTTCCCAAGTAGACTTACCCTTAAGATTCACTAAGCCATATTCAGTTACTATGTAAGAAGCCATAGTACGAGTCGCGGTGACAATAGCCCCAGATGTGAGAATAGGTTTTATTCGCGAAGCAATCGTTTCCCCCTTGTTATAAGTAGAACTCATACAAATAAATCCTTTGCCACCTTTAGACCGATTGGCTCCCAAAATAAAATCTACTTGGCCACCAGTCCCGCTGATCTGCCTTGTGCCGGAGGATTCAGAACATACCTGACCAGTTAGATCAATTTCTACACAGTTGTTAATGGACATAACCTTATCGTTTTTGGCAATGATACAGGGATCATTAGTATAACTAACTGGATAAGCAGCGCATATGGAATTATTATTGAGAAAATCATAGGTTTTTTGTGTGCCAAAGGCAAAGGTATAAACGATTTTGTACTTATCTATTTGCTTTTGGGATCCTGTTAACACCCCCGACTCGACCATATCGATCATTGACTCTACAAACATCTCCGTATGAATTCCTACGTCTTTCAAATCAGATTGAGCAATCATTTCTCCAACTGCATTTGGCATGCCGCCAATTCCCAACTGTATACAACTGCCATCTTCTAACTCATTCATAATCAAATTCGCTATCTCCTTGTCAATATTACTCGACTTGCCTGAGGGAACAATTGGCATAAGTCCATTCGCCTCGACAAGATAATCAGCTTGAGATATATGAATAAATTCTTCGGTGCCCCCAAGACAGCGAGGAATGTTGGGATTAACCTCTAAAATTACAATCTTAGCTTTTTCACAGGCTGCCCTATGATGAGAAACTTGAGGACCGAAGTTAAAGCATCCATGTTCATCCATTGAAGAAACCGAAATCATAGCAACATCAACATCGCAAATATCCCGATAAATTTCAGGTGCTTCATGATATAACAGGGGTATATAATGACAAAGTCCTTTGTCATGAAGCTTTCGATCGACACCGCTAAAATGCCAGTTGTTATAAATAAAATGTTCCGAAAATGGATCAACTTTTACTACTTCGGGAATTCCCATACGACATACGGCCCTAATCTTGATATCTCTAAGCTCTTCTTTCCGTGCAGCCAATGCTTTATCTAAAGCAACAGTCTGACCAGTAAATGAACCATAATCGACCCAATCACCGGATTTTACAACTTTAACGGCTTCCTCTGGAGAGACCAATTTGGCCTGGTAAATGTCTGCATAATTCAATGTTACTACACCCCTTCTTACTCTAATTCTAATAAACTTCGTTAAATATCTAAATTCTGGTTTAAATAATTAAAATATGAATGATCCTTCATTCATATTTTAACATGGTTTTACTTTAAAATATATAAATACTTAAAATGATTCATTAAATAGATTTATAATGAGAATTCCTCCCCGAAAGGCCTGTGCACTTAGAGATCGTTGGTAGCTTGTTCTAAAACTTAAGGGACATAAAAGGAAAAAGAGACTATACAGAGAATTTAGTTTGATAAGAAGAATATCTATAGTTTCCGAACTCTACATCCTATCTTTTTATTAATCTGGAAGGAGTAATGCCATAATGTCACAATTCGATAACCCTCTACAAGTATACAAATTACTTCCAAAATCAAATTGTAAACAGTGTGGAGTTGCTACATGCCTTGCATTTGCCGCTGATGTAATTAAGGGACAAAGAAATCTTAATCATTGCCCTCATCTAAAAAGCGATATCATTAAGGAACTTGATGGAAAAATCAAAAGACAACCGACACCCGAAGAACAACTAAAGCAAGCACTTGAACCGTTGAAAAGAAAAATCGCAACGATAAATTTCTCTTCAGCAGCGAAACGCTTGGGAGCTACCCTTTCTGACCATAAATTAACCGTGAAGTCTCTGGGAAAAGACTTCACGGTTGATTCTAAGGGAAACATTATATCTGCCTGCCATATCAATGTATGGGTAACAGTACCTTTACTTAACTATATTATCTATAGTGCCGGTAGTGAGGTGTCCGGAAAATGGGTTCCGTTTCGAGAACTTAGTCATGAGACAGTGTGGGATTCATTTTTTGAACAAAGGTTTGAAAAACCTTTAAAACAGCTTATTGATACCCATGAGGATCTTATTGAGGACATGATTTACATTTTTAATGGAAAACCAGTAGAAAATAATTTTTCCTTTGATATTTCGCTGGTATTATACCCGCTACCAAAGCTTCCAATGCTCATTTGTTATACCAAACCAGAAGAAGATCTAGAATCCAAGCTTAATGTTTTTTTTGATACGTCGGCGGAGGATAATCTTAAAATTGACTCTATCTATAGGCTTTGCGTCGGACTTTTGGCGATGTTTCAAAAAATCACTTCCCGACACATCTAGGCATAACTAGGTTCGTACTTCAGATGACATTTAACCTTTCGATGTCCTACCATTCTTAGGCATATATGATTAATCCTGAATTTATAAGTCCTTTACAAGCTGCAATTGATTCATAGGCGTTCCGACATCTAAGGTTCCCAATTCTGGATTACCAAAAATCCGGGCATTTTCATAGGTCGCCATACGGTACACTTCTAGCTTTGGAATACCTGCTTGAATCATCCAGTCCAACTCATCATACAAGCTCTCTGCGTGGGGTACTCGATAAGCGCCAGCATCTGTGCCGACACCCAGTCGCACGTTCAAACGATAAGCTTCGTAGATTTTAACAAGTTGTGCCTCCAGGATACGTTTCAGTGTCTCGATTTCATGGGACGAATAACGCTCGGTTGGATATTTTAAAACATTTCCAATAGGTGCTACCGTAGGGACCCACGCAATACCTTTTTCTCTCATCAACTCAAGATGTCTGGTTGTCATGTAATAGCCATGTTCGATAGAATCTACGCCCCCCCCGACGGCTATCGAAATCCCCTCTTCCCCACTTGCATGGGCCATGACTGATATTCCGCGTCCATGAGCTTCTTCCACGAACTCTCTTAATTCCTCAACAGCCCACTGACTTGGACCTACCTTCTGATAATCATCAAATCGAATTAATCCAGTAACGACAACTTTTAGCTGGTCGACGCCTTGGCCAAAGAAGTCAATTTTCTTTTTCTGCCAATCCGAAAGATCTTTAAAACCACGGCCTAAAAAGCGACCGTACATTCCCCCTCGATTCACAGCCTCATGGACAGATATAACCCTAGGTCCGGACCACGCTCCTTCCTTAACCTTGTTTTTCGCCAACCAGGCAAAGCCTGGTAAATCACCACCATCACGAATAGCGATAATCCCCATCTCTAGATATCGCTGTAAAAACCCTTTGATAGTTTCCTCTATCAAGGAAGGTTGAGCCCAGTTTTCCAGACACTGATAGAAATCTAGACTGTCTAAAGCTAAGTGCACATGGGCATCTAACCATCCGGGCAAAAGGAGATAGGAATCCCATTGTAATAATTTTCCAGGGTGACTTTCTAAATGCCCTAAAGGCAGCAATGCTTTGACCTTGCCGTCCTTCCATGTTAAAAGTACTGATTGAGTACAAAGACCCAGTTCAGGGCTCCAATATCCAGCGATGATCGTTTCTCCTTCTTCAGGAATCTGAAGAATAGTTCGTTCTGCACTGCACGAAATATACATAAACCTATTTTTGCTCCTCTCATCCCAAGCCTTAAGATAAACCACGACCTATCTTCATTATTCGCGATGTTCCTTCAATTTTCCTATCAACTTCCTCAGAGGACTGCTGGCTTTGGCCTATAATAATACCTCAACGAAGTAATAAAAGCAGCCAAAATTGTTATGAGCAGATCGGTTGCAGTATCTTCTAGTCCCCCCTTCACCATCGTTGCCTTAAATAAGTAATCCCCAACAAATTCAAACATCTCCCAAAAAGCTCCTAAGGTTATCGAAACGCTAAATGCAACTGCTATTTTAAAAAATTCGAATCGCTGTTCGGAAATTTCTTCTTTCTTATTAAAAATTCCTCCGATTAAATAACGTCCAATTATTACTGCATAGCTCCCAAATATAGCATGAAGAAGTAAATCCCACCACCAAAACATTAAATAGAAGTTCTTAATTTCGCCTAAATATTGTGCCATAAAAATTAATATTATCGTAGTTAACTCAAACCTAGCAGGTAGCACTAAATTCTTAAGGTTAGCAAAATGTCTAATTATAAAAGGAATAATTAGACATACACTAGCGAGTAAGGTCAAGCTTAAGTTCTTCCATTCTCCGGATGCAATGCTAACCATAGCTGTTACCAATAGAATTATTGCGAACAGAATAGTTATTGCAATTATAGAAAGCTTACCATAATGAATCATTTAGATAAGGTTCACTCCTTTCGACTATAATCTATCTAAAGGAAGTCCCCTTCTAATTCTCTACACCGAATGATTCACGTAACAGTTGCCAGGCCCCTTGTCTAAAGGGCGTTGTTAACACTCCCAAGGATGCCATAATATTATCTTTATCAAATAGGATAGGAATACCCCCTTGTGGTAACGTATTGGTCGTTGATTTTATGCTTTCCCTCATTATTTCAAGGCTATTTGGTAACTGAGTAAGAGCTAAACCAGTTCCAACGATCCATCGGATCTGCGTTAAATTCCGTCCCTCGACGTTTGAAACACTACCACTAGGCCCATAATTATCACTGCTATGCCGTTGGAGCGCAATTGCTACCGCAGCTGCAGTTAATTCCGCACTAAGGGCTATTTCTTCTGGCGTCTCAGGCCTTGCTCTTAGGAGTTTTTCCCAATATTGGCCATAATTCTCCTTAATCCTGCCTTCATCTATATGTTTTACCAAGGACAAAGCGTTAATAGTAACACCAAGGTCTTCTTCAACCGTTCGTAGGACTAATGGTTCCGACCCTAAGGTTGTTATGGAATATACATCCGTCGATCTACCTCCAACATCAATTACTAGGACATCTCCAACTTCTTCGTAAATCAGTTGGGCAGCCTGCATGATTGCTACTGAAGTTGGTAAGATCTTGCCATTCAGATTATAGGGTACATTAACCTCCGGAGCGGCGCGCCGCGTCGCTACCGAACTCGTAGCATAAATAGGAATCTTAGTTAAATCACCAACTGACCCAATTTCTTGCTCCAAGTGACTAACAGCTAATGTCAGCCCAATTCCAATATCCCCATCTAATACCGTCGAAGAGGTCCCTTGCCCAAGTAACAGGGGATTCTCCGTACTTAAATTACCAAAAGCATTTACAACCGTGATCTCGCGACCAATTTCAGCGACTAAAACCTTTTGCATATTTTTTATCCCTCACTTTAGTAATTCCCGTATAGTGTATCCTGCCCTAAAAATGAAAAAGCTTGCGAATGTACCTTTGCTAAACGCATTTACTCTATTAATCCATAAATACAAGCACCATTAACTCTAAAACCTATACTATCTGACATTTAATCAGAAGAAGAGCCCATACAGGCTCTTCTTTGGTGTGCAAACAAAAATATCTAGTGTAAAATTCCATGAAAGGTTATAACCGGTATTAAAGCCAACAACTTGTACTATTCTTTTAGGCAGTCAGCATGTATACTTCACTAACAAGGCCTTGGAGCTAGTAAATCACAAGAAAGGGGTAGTTCAAGTGAAAAAAGGTATAATTCTAATCGCCTTAGTTTTAATAGCTGTTCTCACCTCGGTTTCGGTAACCCAAGCCGCAACTCTAAAGGTAGGATCAGCTGGTACAGAAATCCGAATGATACAATCAGAACTTCAAACCTTAAATTATAATGTAGGCCCAATCGACGGCATTTTCGGTGACAAAACTAAGACTGCTGTTCTGGCGTTTCAACGTGATCAAAACTTAATAGTCGATGGAATTGTCGGGCCACAAACACTTGCAGCTCTAAAAAAGGCTTATAATTTAAACGTAGAATCAACCACTATCGAAATTCGAAAGTTGCAATCCAAGCTCCAAGCCTTAAATTATGATGTTGGCCCAATAGACGGGATTTTCGGAACTAAAACCAAGACCGCTGTTCAAACGTTTCAACGTGATAAGAATTTAGTAGCCGATGGAATTGTCGGGCCGCAAACATTAGCAGCCTTGGATAAGGCCTTCAATTCCCCTCAGGAAACAACGAAACAAATCATTAATACAGCAAAAAGTTTCTTAGGTGTTCCTTATAAATGGGGAGGCACCACTCCTGCTGGTTTTGACTGCTCCGGCTTTACACAGTATGTGTTTGCTAGCCAGAATATTACACTGCCTCGTGTTAGTATAGATCAATACGCAGTCGGAACTTCAGTGGCCTTTAGCAACCTGATTCCAGGTGACTTGGTTTTCTTTAACCTCACCTCAGGAACACAAATTAGTCATGTAGGCATCTATATTGGAGACAATCAATTCATTAGTGCAACAACTAGTAAGGGAGTTGCCATTTACGGCTTTACCCCCTATTGGAGTAATGCCTATGTTGGAGCAAAACGTGTCTATTAAGTATTAATCAACAAGAACCTTAAAACCATCAAAGAAAATAGCCATCAAAACACAAGCGTCCTCAATTCACTTGATCGTGAAAGGAGGACGCTTGTGTTTCGAAGGTTATACTTAGGATTTTGGAGACTGAGCTTCACACAGCCCCCTTTTAAATATCAGCTCATTTAAATTTGATTGTAACGTTAACAACTTCAGGATGGGTGCCGATTCTTAAGGGTGGACCCCAGGTTCCATAACCAGACGACACAATCAAATGATAATTGCCTCTAATCAATATACCCCAGTCCAAATCATAGAGTCGGCTAGTTATTAATTGACTAGGGAAGATTTGACCCTTGTGGGTATGGCCGGATAACTGAACATCAACATGGTTTTTTTCCGCTGCCTCGATGTCAATAGGCTGATGATCGAGCACTATAATCGGTAGGGAGTCATCCACTTCCAACATTAATTCCTCTAACTCCATACGCCCCTGTTCGCGGCTATGCCCCGGATCGTCTCTACCAATGATATAGAAATCATTGTCCACCTTAATGACATTATCTTTGAGAATCCTTATCCCTGCGTCATTAAAGCTACGCAGTAAATCCGAATCATTACGTGCCCAACGGTCATGATTCCCAGGAACAGCGTAGATTCCGTATTTTGCGTGCATTTGTTGGAAGACCTGAATCAGCTTTTGGGCCTCTTCCTGGGTAACCATTCCATCAGTAATATCACCTGCTATTAAGATTACATCTGGCTGAAGTTCTTCTATCGCTTCGACCATACTATTTAGCCTTGAAGTATCAATGATGTCTCCGTAGTGAGTATCAGACACCATAGCAATTCGCAGTTGATCTAGTGAAGTTTCTTTTTCAACCGTCACTTCATAGCTTACTACGACCGGATTACGAGCGTTCCAAGAACCATAGATTAGGGTTAAGGTAACGAACACAAGGATGACAGCAGCAAGAACGTTTGGTGTTTTTTGATGGTTTCTGACAACCCCTGGGACGAAACGAATACGGTGATCTAGTAACCTTACAAAATCGATAACCACAAGTATAAGGAATAGGTACACCACAGCTATCATGGAGTACCAACCCGATATCGTTAAACCTAATCTAAATGTGTTAGGTAGATAATCCTGAGCTATTTCTGCAATAGGGAACCACAGGATTAACAGCCCAAAAAACACTCCATAGATTATCCGGTAAGTGGGTGTCGTCGATTGACCGACAGCCCGCCATCCTCTATGCCCGATATATAAGCTCATAAGTAAGTATATGACTAAGAAAACGCTAGATATTAAACCCCACATATGGCTCCTCCCGTTTCTTATAAGTTAGCAGCCATCTAACTTATAGCATTATAACCCTTCTCTTAACCGCATATCTAAACAAATAGAGTTGAGAGGGTTTATACCATTATTATCATATCTATAACGGTTCACTTGGGTCTCTTTTACTTTCATTTATTAACTTTGTAATTAACCGAAGTACGAAGCGGAACTTCCTTAAGGTAGAAGGTCAATATGAAAGCCACACCTAGGACGATCGATCCAGTTAAAAAGACATTTGCTAAAGAAGCAGCTAAAACCTCTCGTAATCCTTCAATAAGTTGTGAAAAGACTGATTGTATCGGAGCAGGCAAGCTATCATGAATTTCTATTAATTTGGGCTGGTCAAGTAGAATTTGAGGATTATTGAATTGAGCCAGCTTATCAGCCATCCCTGGATCGATTGTTCCAGAATTGATAGCTTCTTCTAGAGGAGCTACTCCTTTCATTTTGCGTGCAATGCTTGTGGAAAGAACAGTTCCCATCACAGCAATACCAATTGTCCCACCAAGGTTTCGAAACAATTGCACGGAAGCTGTAGCTACTCCCAAATCTCTCGAATCAACTGAATTTTGGACAGCGATCATAAAGACAGGCATTGCCAATCCGAGTCCAAAACCGAATATACCCATACTAAGAGCTGCCAATAAGATGCTCTTCATTACGATCATGAGCGACATGCCCAGGACCATGATACTGGTTCCGATAAGAGCCATTCTTTTGTATTTTCCCGTCCTAGTCATCCGTCGCCCTGCATAGGCACTCAGGGTAAACATACACAACGACATTGGCATTGCCACAAAGCCAGCATAGGTTGCTGAAACCCCCATAACGCCCTGTATATAAAACGGCATATACATTAGAGCTCCCATCATTCCTGCAAACATCAGAAACCCGATGGTATTAGATATGATTACCACTCTATTTTTAAATAAGTATAATGGAAGGACTGGAGTCTTTACCTTAGATTCTATGTAGATAAAGAAAGCTAAAGCCATAATCGAGAATGTAAATAGACCCAATGTTTGGAAGGATCCCCAAGGATATTTTGTTCCTGCCCAGGTAAATGCAAGCAACATCGGGACGATTGTCAAGGTTAGAAATAATGAGCCCAAATAATCGATTGACTCCGTTTCTCGTCGAACTACTTTAGGGAAAAGAAATAATATCATGAAAAAAGCAACGAATCCAAGGGGCAGGAAAAACCAGAATACCCAGTGCCATTCCATATGGTCTACGATATAGCCGCCCAGAGCTGGTCCTAGGATACTGGATATTCCGAAGACGGCACTCATAAGTCCGGACCACCGACCTCTTTCCCGAGGGGAGAAGAGGTCTCCAATGGCTGTAAAGGCTGTAGCCATGATAATCCCAGCTCCGACCCCTTGAACCCCGCGGTAAACAATCAGTTGAATAATATCCGTAGAGGTTCCAGAAGAGAAGGCTCCAATCATAAAAATTACAATTCCGGCTAAAATGAAAGGCTTTCGACCATAGATATCTGAGAGTTTTCCGACCAAAATCGTTGAGATCGTAGAGGTTAATAGGTATATCGTAATAACCCATGTGTAATAATCCATGCCACCGAGTTTCCCGATAATGCGGGGTAAGGCTACTCCAACAATTGTTTGGTTAATCGAAGAAAAGAACATGGCTACGAGGATTGCAATCATAATTGTGACTTTACGCTGATAGGATAACTCTTCCATTATAAATCTTCTCCTCCGTAA
>JADQBO010000507.1 GCA_016278585.1 Desulfosporosinus sp. | reverse complement strand
GTCCTTTTAACACAAATTAATTGTGTTAAAAGGACCGTCCCCGTTACACGCCCCGCCAACGTTACACGCGCAAGAAGCAAAACAGAGTCCGTTAGACGAACTCTGTTGGATGACTTATTCACGTTCTACTTAGGATTTGGACCAAGCCAATAAGGCTGTAGCGATTGTTAATCAATGCCAGGCAGTAATATAACTTGTCAATCAGTCTGAATTTGCCATGAACTTCATCTCGAAACCTATTGTAACCACTTATCATGAATTTTATACAAGGATGAGAAACTTTTTCAATCTGGTTGTAAATTGTCTAAGTTAATTCATGAATAAACAATCCACTTCTAAGTTTAGGTTCAAACCAAGTCGATTTAGGAGGCATCAATTGATCCGCGTCGGATACCTCAAACAACTCATTTATTGAAGTTGCAAACATTGAGAAAGCAACTTTCATATCAGTGTTAACTCTTCTTTCTAGTTCTTTAAGCCCTCTTATGCCACCGACAAAGTCTATTCTTTTATCTGTTCTTATATCTTTAATATTTAAAACCGGATTTAATAAATGATTTTGAAGAATTGCAACATCAAGTCCCTCAACCGGGTCTGTTGAGCAAATCTCTTCCTTGGCCCTCAACTTATACCAAACTCCTTCTAAGTACATCCCAAAAGTAGCCTTTTCTGTAGGTTTATAAGCTTCATTTCCTAGTTCTAAAACCCTAAAGTTATTCGCTACCTTTGCCAAAAATTCTTCTTTGCTATAATTATTTAAATCTTTAACTACGCGGTTGTAATCTAAAATCATCAATTGGTCATGTGGAAAAAGTACAGAAAGGAAGAAATTGAACTCCTCTTTTCCTGTATAACCTGGATTTTCTTTTCTTCTTTTTAACCCAACCTTTACGGCTGAAGCTGTTCTATGGTGTCCATCTGCAATGTAGACACTTTGTATAGTTTTAAATTTGGAATATATAATTGCTATGTCGCTTTCTTTATTAACTTTCCAGACTACATGCTTAACTCCATCAGTGGCTACAAAATTATATATTGGAGTCGCCTTTTTTATCTCCGATACCACTTCATTAATATCTTCCCGAGAACGATAAGCTAAAAAAATAGGGCCAGTTTGCGCATTGCAAATATCCACATGGTTTATTCTGTCAACCTCTTTTTCTTCTCTAGTTTTTTCATGCTTTTTTATCACATCATTCAGGTAATCGTCAATCGATGCACATCCTACTAAACCAGTCTGGGAGCGCCCCCCCATTGTCAGTTCATAGATATAGTAGCAATTCTGGCCCTCCTTAATTAGTATCCCTTCACTCATCATGGTCTGAAGACTATCTCTTGCTTTTTCATAAACCTTAGCATCATAAGGGTTAAAGTTCTGATCAAATTGAGTCTCCGCTCTATCAATTTTCAGAAAGGATAGAGGTTCTTTTAATACTTCTTCTAAAGCTTCCTGACGATTATAAACATCATAGGGGAGTGCTGCCACTCTACTTGCAACATCTGCTCTAGGCCTTAATGAATTAAACGGTCTGATAGTAGCCAATTCCCTTCCTCCATTCCATTTCAAGTTTTAGATCAGTGCACCTGTCCCCTCGTTTTGATCCCGAAACAGTGTACCTGTCCCCCTGTTTCGCTAGGGGGCCGCAGCCCCCTTGTCCATTATTTAATGATTCTAACGTTTAAAACTCCATCAATTTCTCTGATTTTGTTGGCTAATTCCGGGGTCGATGGGGATTCAAAATCCAGTACAGTATAAGCATATTGCCCTTTACTTTTGTTAATCATGTCTGGAATATTAATATTTTCTTTTGCAAAGGTGGATGTGAATTGGCTTAGCATGTTGGGTACATTTCTGTGATTAATAGCAATACGTCCGGCTTGGGTACATATTCCCATGTCACAGTTTGGATAATTCACTGAGTTTTTGATATTTCCATTTTCAAGATAGTCCATTAATTGCCTCACTGCCATAATCGCACAGTTATCCTCGGCTTCACATGTTGAAGCTCCTAAGTGAGGAATCGTAATAACGCCTTCGATACCGCATACCTTGGGATTGGGGAAATCTGTAACATATCGACCAACTTTCCCGGACTTCAAAGCTTCAATAATATCCTCATCAACCACTAACGAATCTCTTGAAAAGTTGAGTATTTTAACCCCATCTTTCATGATAGCAAAGGTTTCTTTATTGAACATTCCCTTTGTGGAATCGATTGAAGGTACATGAACTGTAATAAAGTCACATTCCCTAAAGATCTCTTCTAGAGATTTTGTTGGCTTAATAAATTTCGAAAGTTTCCAAGCAGCATCCACTGAAATAAAGGGATCGTGTCCATAGACTTCCATCTCCAGTTTAACTGCCGCATTAGCAACTAAAACTCCCGTGGCTCCAAGTCCAATAACTCCTAGCTTTTTGCCTTTAATTTCCGTACCAGCAAACTTTGATTTGTTTTTTTCAACGAGTTTAGCCACCTCTGGATCTTGTCCACATGAATCCACCCAGTTAACGCCCCCTACAATATTTCGTGCGGAAATAATTAAAGCAGCGATGACCATTTCTTTTACTCCATTGGCATTAGCCCCTGGAGTATTAAAGACAACAACTCCACCCTCAGCACATTTATCCAGAGGAATATTGTTAACTCCTGCCCCCGCTCTTGCAATGGCCTCTAACGAAGGGGGTAACTCTAAATCATGAATACTAGAACTTCTTACCAATACTGCATTTGCATCATTGAATTGATCTACCAGTTCATACTGATCAGTAAAGAGGTCTAATCCCACATTGGCAATCTTATTTAAACAATTTATTTTAAACACGATAACATCCACCCCTTAATTTATTCTTATTTATTTTCTGCTTCAAATTTCTTCATAAATTCAACTAAAGCCTTAATCCCTGCTACAGGCATCGCATTGTAGATACTTGCTCTCATACCACCTACTGTTCTGTGTCCCTTTAAGTTTTCAAATCCAGCAGCTTTAGCCTCTTTAATAAATTTAGCATCTAATTCATCCGAACCCGTGACAAAAGGGACATTCATTAAAGAACGATCCTTCTTTACAACGGTTCCTCGAAATAGCTTACTTGAATCCAGGTAATCATATAAAATACTAGCCTTTTCTTGATTGATTTTCTTCATTGCTTCGAGTCCACCTAGATTCTTAACCCACTTAAATACTTTACCGCAAATATAAATACCATAAGCTGGGGGAGTATTATAGAGAGACTTATTATCTGCATGGGTCTTATATCTTAACATCGTTGGGGTTCCAGGTAAGACGTCCTCACTGATTAAGTCTTCACGAATGATGACTACAACCACTCCTGCAGGACCGATATTTTTTTGAACGCCTGCAAAAATAAGACCATAATTTGTCACATCCACTGGTTCAGATAAGATATTTGAGGACATGTCCGCGACTAAGATTTTATCTCCTGTTATGGGTAATTCATGATACTTTGTTCCATAGATTGTATTGTTGTGGGTTATATAGACATAATCAGCATCCTCAGAAATCTTTAAATCCCCTAGATCCGGTATATAAGAAAACGTTTTATCTTCAGAGGAAGCTATGACATTGATCTTTCCATATAATTTACCTTCTGAGATCGCCTTTTTTGCCCATTGTCCAGTGTTAATGTGATCAGCTACTTTATTTTTCATTAAATTCATGGGAATCATGGCAAACTGCTGGGATGCCCCACCCTGAAGAAAAAGGACCTTATAATTAGCTGGGATATTCATCAAATCCCTTAAGTCTTTTTCGGCATCACCAATAATCGTTTCGAAAGCTTTGGAACGATGACTCATCTCCATGACGGACATTCCGGTGCCGTTATAGTCTAACATCTCCCCTGCTGCTTCTCTAAGCACCTCTTCTGGTAAAACAGCTGGACCTGCAGAAAAATTATATATTCTTGACATAAAAATCCTCCTTTTTCTTTTGATATTTAAATTCTAGAGTGAGAATATAGTAACCAATATCTCCCACAAGCGGACCAAGGATCCATTATCTAAACATTTCGTATATATTATTCCTCCTTTTAAAACAATTGAATAAACTGTATAAATATGGTTTGTGGAGAAAAAACAAAACCCACCCCCTAATTGGGGCGGGAATTCCGCGGTGCCACCCAAGTTTTAACCGATAAAGGGTACATGAAAACAGACGCTTAAAAATATAAAAACCCCTCATCCCAATAAGGGACGAGAGGTTATTCCCGCGTTGCCACCCATGTTGCCAAACCGGCCAACTTATGTCCGCTTTATCGGGCGGAACCCGTCACAATTCATCATTGGCCACTCCAGGATGGAATCCTTAAGCTCTGTTAGACTGACTTGCACCAACCGTCAGTTCTCTTTACTCTATGAGCTGTGGACTTCCCTTCATCGTGTTGAGTATATGTTTTTGATTATTTAGATTCTAATCGATTCCTGGGATAGTGTCAAGTATTTTTTTCCATTTCTACCGTTAGATTAATCCGTCTAGACTATTTCATCAACGAACTTCACCTTCTATTTGTAAGTAATAACGGATTAACCCTGCCACCTCTTGGCCTTATCATAATCAATTCCCAGTTGATCCAGTATCTTCATAACATGATGATTGATAACATCCTCGATACTCTGAGGATGATTATAAAAAGCAGGCATAGGCGGAACTATTCTAACCCCAAGCCTTGATAACTTTAGCATATTTTCTAAATGAATTGGGCTTAGGGGCGTCTCTCTAGGACTTAATATCAGGGTTCTCCCTTCTTTAAGCATGACACCAGCTGTTCTTGAGATGAGATTATCATCATATCCATTGGCAATCGAACTTAGGGTTTTCATACTGCAAGGCACAATAACCATTCCATTCGTAATAAAGGATCCGCTTGAGATTTTAGCCCCTAAATTCTTATGATCATAGACGACTGCAGCTAAACTTTCTATGTCTGCTAAGGAATAATTTGTTTCTATCTTTAAGTTTTCCTTAGCCCACTCACTCATAATAAGATGAGTATTAACCGTACCCGTATTATTTAAGGCCCTTAATAGATTTATGGCGTATAATGTTCCCGTAGCGCCTGTAACCCCAACTACAATTTCCAATGTTTCATCTCCTTCGTTATATGAACCGATGAATAATAAGCCCTTTTCTTCTTGGCAATTTACGACTAAAAAAGACTTATTCATGATTCCCTTGTGAAAATCCTTCTTTAGACCTACTTTTTACATACATGATACCCTTATTAGCCCGGCCAAACTCCATCAACTTATACTTTTGGTATTCCCTAAAGGGGTTGTAGGAAAACAAACTTAGAAAGTATTGCTTTGTCAGGATTCTTTCGATTCTTGAAAGAAAGTGTTATCATGATTAGAGTTAGTATATCCGTAAACGTTTAGAACGAAAAAGTTAGATTTACACGCTGATCTATTAATGTTTGATTTACTTGATAATGGTATCTCTTTATTCTATCCTATGTACTATTAAACCCAAAAATAGTCATCACCTAATCGGATAAAACTTAGAGAGGAGAAAGAACATGGGGCGAATATCCTTAGAAGATATCATCAAAGCAGGTCAAGCACTCAAAGGTGTTATTAATAAAACACTCCTCCAGCGAAATGACATTCTCTCCGAAAAATATAACTGCAATCTCTATTTAAAGCGTGAGGATTTACAAGTTGTCCGGTCATTTAAGATTCGCGGCGCATATAACCTGATTCAAAGTATTCCTTCTGACCAATTAAGCAATGGTGTCGTCTGTGCTAGTGCAGGCAATCATGCCCAAGGTGTCGCCTATTCTTGTAGAGCCTTAAGTATTCCTGGGACAATATTCATGCCTATTACTACTCCAAAGCAAAAAGTCTCCCAAGTCAAGCGTTTCGGAGGGAATTTCATCGAAGTCATTCTAACTGGAGACACTTTTGATGACGCTTTTTATAAAGCAAAAGCACATTGTGAAACAGAAAACAAATATTTCATTCACCCTTTTGATGATCCTTTGGTCATCGCGGGACAGGGTACCATTGCCATTGAAATCTTTAATGATTTAGCCGATCCTATCGATTATGTTTTTGGAGCTATCGGTGGGGGTGGCATGATGTCAGGAGTGGGAACCTACATTAAACGCCTAAGCCCAGCAACCCAGATTATTGGAGTAGAACCTCGAGGAGCTGCTTCGATGAAAAAATCCCTTGATCAAGGAGACGTCGTAACCTTAGAACAAATTGACAAATTTGTTGATGGTGCAGCCGTCAAGCGGGTTGGGGATCTAACCTTTGAAATCTGTCAAGAAGTGTTAGATGGTGTTATGGTTGTCAGTGAGGGCAAAGTTTGCACCACCATCCTGGAAATGTACAATGATAGCGCTATCGTCGTCGAACCGGCTGGTGCTCTTTCTATAGCTGCTTTAGATAGCTATAAGAACGAAATCTCTGGCAAAAACGTCGTTTGTATTATTAGTGGTGGAAATAATGATATTGAACGGACTCCAGAAATTAAAGAACGCTCTCTGCTCGATCAAGGCCTAAAACATTATTTCATTATTAATTTTCCCCAACGCCCTGGTGCACTGAAAGAATTCATGGTCGATGTCATGGGCCCAAACGATGACATCACGCGATTTGAGTATACAAAAGTTAACAATAAAGAAAAAGGTCCAACCTTAGTGGGAATTGAGCTTACCCACAAAGAGGATTATCTCACTTTCGTAGAGAAGATGGACAAAAAGGGAATTCAATACACAGTTATTAATGAAAACCAGGAATTATTTGATCTCCTGATATAAGTCCAACTCAATACTGCCCCTGTTTTAACTATCCATTGGATTAATAGAACAGTAGAGATCTTGGTCATTTGTCAAAATATTTAAAAAACATCTTGCATTGTAGTTTGTTTTTGCGATATTATTATACCAATAATCTATTATGCTCGCACTTAAGCGATTATAAGCAAAGCAACGGCGCTTTGGAATTTACTCGAAAAACACGAGTATTTCTATTGTGCCGTTCTTTTATTTGTTAGAAAGCCTTACCTATTAATTACGAGGAGGAATTCATATGGATAATTCTCAAAAAGTGAGTACTGGCTTTGCAACATTGGATAACGTAATTCAATATCTAAGAATGGGAGATAATGTAGTTTTCCAGGTGAGGGATATTAAAGTATATAAAAGTTTCGTCCAAGCATTCATTGAAAAAAACATGACTACATCAAGAAAGATCATCTATATTCGCTTTACGCAATATGATCCGCTCATTACGAATATTAATGGCATTGAAATTTTTCCGGTGAATGCCGAGAATGGTTTCGAAGAGTTTTGTTCACAAATTCATGAAAAAATTACTCATGAAGGTCGGGATGCATTCTATATTTTCGACTGTTTATCTGAGCTTTTAGATCGTTGGGCAACAGATTCAATGATCGGAAATTTCTTCAAGGTAACCTGTCCTTATCTTTATGAGCTAAATACTATAGCTTATTTCGCAACCTTCAAAAACCATAACTCTTTCCATTCCACAGCTGTAATTCGTGATACCACTCAAGTCTTGCTCGATGTTTACCAAGTCAATGCCACAACCTATGTGCATCCATTAAAAGTCTGGAATCGCTATACTCCGACCATGTTCCTTCCTCATTTTATCTATGACAACGAATTTATACCTGTAACCAGTAGTGGTGATGTTGCTGCTCTTTATTCACAACTCGGAGAAGATGACGAAAATCCTGAACGAGATCTAGATTATTGGGATCGTCTATTTTTAAAGGCTGGTGAACTCCTCTCTTCCGCTTCTTCAACTATAGTCAAAGAGCGCATAAAGCAATTATCTAAAATATTCTTAACTCGTGACGCAAGAATTCTCGAACTAGTCTATCAACATTTTTCCCTCCAAGACATTTTGTCTATTAAGTCACGCTTAATTGGCTCTGGGTTTATCGGTGGAAAAGCTGTCGGAATGCTTTTGGCGCGAAGCATTCTAATTCAAGCCTCTAAAACATGGGAGAGTGTTCTTGAACCTCATGATTCATTTTATATAGGATCAGATGTTTACTATTCTTTTCTAGTTGACAACAATCTATGGAAACTTAAGATGGAACAACGACAAACACCTGAACTATCTTACAAAAAAGCCTCTTATCTTCAAGACAAAATCCGACTGGGACAGTTTAACAATACTATCAAAAACAAATTCCTAAGAATGCTGGAGTATTTTGGTCAGTCTCCAATCATCGTTCGTTCCAGCAGTCTTTTAGAAGATGGCTTCGGAAACGCCTTTCCCGGTAAATACGAAAGTGTCTTCTGTATCAATCAAGGAACCCTGGACGAACGATACCATCACTTCACTGAGGCTGTTCGGGAAGTCTTTGCCAGCACATTAAGCGAAGAGGCACTGGCTTATCGTGAAAAACACGGTCTAACAAATACAGAGGAGCAAATGGCTCTCCTTATCCAAAGGGTGTCGGGAGCAAATAAGCAGGACTACTTTTTTCCTGATATAGCAGGGGTAGGCTTTTCTCACAACACCTATGTTTGGGATACTCAGACGAATCCAAACGCAGGTATGGTTCGGCTTGTTCTTGGGCTAGGTACAAGAGCGGTCGATCGACTTGAAGGGGATTATGCTAGAATAGCTGCTTTAGATCGCCCCCTATCTATGCCCTATGATGGACTTCGAAGTTTTAAAGCCTATTCTCAGCAAAAAATGGACGTCTTAAACATCCGACACAACCGTCAAGAATGCCTTTCAATCCAAGATTTAATGGACCAACAAATCGACCTACATCAGAAAACCCTAGCAGAACGAGACCTTGAAACTGAACAAAACATGAAAAGGCTCGGTCTAAATCGGACGGAATCCTGGGTTTTTAGTTTTAACCCCTTCTTTACAAACAGCGATTTTTCCGCAACCTTCACCAACCTTCTTACTACTCTTGAAACAGCCTATTGCCATCCTGTCGATATAGAATTCACAGTAAACTTCAGAAACAATGGCAAATATCTGATTAACCTCTTACAATGTCGGCCTTTACAGGTTCAAGGTTTTAAGGAACGCGTGGAATTACCACAAGAAATTCAACTGAATCAAACCCTTTTTAAGAGCAAAGGACACTTTATGGGTGGAAATATTTATACTCCAATTCATAAAGTCATTCTCGTGGAGCCTCACTCTTATAATCTACTTAGTCAATCGGAGAAATATGAGGTTGCAAGAATTGTAGGAAGGCTTAATAAGAAAATCCATAAAGAGACTACTATAGTCCTTCTTTTAGGTCCCGGAAGATGGGGATCACGAATTCCTTCTTTAGGAGTTCCCGTAGCATTTGCGGAATTAAATCAAATTTCGATTTTAGGCGAGATTGGCTACCATCACACTGGATTCCTACCTGATGTATCCTTTGGAACCCATTTTTTTCAGGACATGATCGAAAGCGAAATTTTCTATTTAGCTCTTTTTCCCGAAAAGCAAGACACTATTTATCAGTTACATTTGCTAGAGAACTTTGCTCAAAAATCTCTGGATATACTCCAAGAAAAGCCCAATCTTAGTGAAGTTGTAAAGGTCTATGACCTTGTCCCTGGGAAACTAAGCTTACAATTGATTTCAGATATAATAAAACAGGAAATTCAATGCTTTTTTAATGATTAGTAGGTACTGGCAAAAAGAGATATCTAGCATTTTACTAGATATCCCTTTTTAAGCATATTTCTTTATAATCTCTTCCGCAACCAGGACTTGAGGAAGCCTCAAGTCCATAGCTCTTTTCTGTATGAGACGAAAGGCTTGGGGCTCGCTCAAGTTTAACTTTTCTACGAGTATCCATTTTGCTTGTTCAAGGACCTTGCGCTCATCCATTCGTTTCTTTAAGCTATCCCGCTCATTTCTTAATTGAGTCATTGAATTTCGTACCGAGAGAGCAAACCGAACAGTTTGAAGCAGTGTTAAACGATTAATTGGTTTGGGCAAAATCAAGGCACCTATTTTTTCGAGACTACATTGCATATCGAGGAGATGTTCCGGTCTTGAGATCACCACTATTCCTGCCGATGTTTTATCATGGGTATCAAAGACCAAATCCGTTCCATGTTCATCGGGGAGCGGAGTGCTAATAATGACTAGATCTAATTCAGTGTTAATAAAATTCCTGCGCGCTTCATTGGCTGAATGAGCGCAGCTTACCGGATAAAAACCTTCTTTTATGAGCATTGTCTGCATACTGCTAGCCATTTCAGCTTTTCCACAAACAATTAAAACACTCCCTGCGCTCACTACAATCACCTCTTTAAGCAGGGTAAAGAAAACTTGGTTGGTGCCAACTCTGCCATATGTCTCTGTAGCCTATCAATTCTAATCTAGTAAAAATTATTAATAAGGCTTTAGATACTTTTCGATCTCCCATGCATGAACTGAGTTATCATAGGCTTCCCATTCTAAAGTCTTGACCGCTAGGTATTTGTGAAATGTGTGAGAACCTAGAGTGGATTGTATTAAAGGGTCTTTCTTCATCTCTTCAAGGGCGGACAAAAGGTTTGAGGGTAAGCGATCGAGCTTAAGTTCTTTCTCTTGTTCTGGGGTCAAATTGTAAATATTAACTTGAACTGGATCAACCAGTGGCAACCGATTGTTCAAACCATCTAGCCCTGCCTCTAAGACTAACGCTAAGGTTAAATAGGGATTACAAGTAGGATCAGGACTTCTAAGTTCTACCCTAGTCCCCTCTCCCCTAGGTGCAGGGACCCGCAGCAAGGGACTTCGATTCATATGAGACCATGCGATATGCACTGGAGCTTCATAGCCTGGTTTGAGCCGTTTATAGGAATTCACAAGGGGATTGGCAATAGCAGTGATACCTTTAATATGGCTCAATAATCCTGCCGTAAAACACTTGGCCGTCTCAGATATATCGTTGTTGTTTTCACCCCCACTAAAGAGGTTAATCCCATCTCGA
>JADQBO010000447.1 GCA_016278585.1 Desulfosporosinus sp. | reverse complement strand
CAAACTGCTGCAGGGTATTTTTCCCTAACTAACGGCATGGCGCGGAGGATAACTTCCAAGCCTCGTTCCCGAGTAATCCCACCCAGATATAAAATGACCGGTGGTTTTATGGTTTCCGGACGCGGAAATTCAAACTGGCGTTTAAGTGGATAGTTGTGGAGAATTTCTCCTTCGAGATTCTCCCGTTGAAACAGCTCAGCCATATGGCTGTTAACGGTAATAATACCAGCAAACGATCGGGCCGACCATTTTTCGAAACGGTCCACCGTCCGGGCTACAAACTTTCGAAAGGGCTTGGGCAGCCAATAGCGCGTAAGCAGGCTATCCCCATAATACTCATGGACATCATAGACCACGGGTTTTCGATGCTTACGACTTAACCGTAAGCCCACGGGTATCAAGTCCGGATCATGAAAGTGATAAACGTCGGCATTTTCCTGCAGCGCAGCCTTATAGAGGGCTTTTAGCCGCCAGATTCGATCCATACGAGAGGAAAGGGGGGCCACAGCCCGAATATTGATACCTTCCTTTTGTTCAGATTTCTGGTGTGGGGCGATTATGACCACTTCATAACCTGCCTCCGTGAGACTTTTGGCCTCTTTATGGAAAATGCGCTCGTCAAAGGGAGAATGTGCTGTTGTTAAAATACAGACTTTCAATCGTTTTCCCCTTCTATTCTATAGATTAAGCCCATGTAAAGAGCTATTAGGGTCATTAACTGAAGATTGTAGAAAGCTCCTGCCGTGATGTTATAGACCATGACCGCTACCATTGAACCCACAAAAGCAATGGAAAGTAAATTTTTATCTTCTCGTATTCCTGGTTCAGAGGCATAGGAATTAAAGAATCTAATCCTTCGCAAGGCGCCTTTTACTGGTCGTATGAATAACCATAGATAAAAAGCCAAGCCAACCACACCATAGCGACGAGTCACTAAGGCATATTCATTGTCTACGAGAGTGGTCATCGTGTCTTTAGCTGTCCCCCAACCAAGGATTGGAGACTGTTGAATAAATTCAAAAGCGCTTCCCATTCTCAGTAGATGTCCTTGGGCCGAAGTACTCGTTTCTAAGTCGGTCGCCTCGTTCATCCTTGACACAAAATCCCGGGGTGACGTGAAAAACAAGGTTAAGGTTAAAAGGAAAAGTACCCCTATCTTTACCAGTATACGCTTTTTCCAGTAGCCTTTAAAAAAGGCCCAAACACTTAGGAAGACTAAAACCGTAGCTGTCGCCAAAAGGGCTGTTCGGGAAATAGTCATAAAGGTTAATTTCAAGGTTAAGCCCACCATGATAACAAGCATGACTCCTTGTAGGCGATCATTTCTCCGGAAATAAAACCAGCTCACAAACAGAGTCATCATCATAACTGAGGTGATGCCCATGACATTTGGATTATCAAAGGTCCCCAATACGCGGGGTGGGTTAGCATTGACCAGGTTATCTAAATGAGCCTGAGCAAAGAAAGGGGTCAGCCATTCGTTGACATTGGCTAGATTTAAAAATTGACCCCATGAAAGTAACAGAATAACCCCTAAGCCAATGAGAAAGGTATTCTTCAACACCTGAAACTCACCTAGCTTTAAATCCAGAGAAAGGGCTAAGGTAATCGCTAAATAATATTTGGCTAATGTAACCCCTTCCATGACATCCCGTAGCCCGAAGGATCCATTTAGGAAAAGCACAGCAAAGAGATTGGATATTATCATCGATGCTACTAAGAGCAGAAAAACGATGGTTACCGTCCTCATACCTCTCCTCTCACCCTCATGGTATGGCTCGAAGTTATAGCTGGGGTAAGAGCGGAAACGACGTATTAACAAAAGGAGCAGGTTCACTCCAAATGTCCCAAAAATCAACGCGTCATCTAATCGAACCCGTGGCAAACTTGGATGGATCTCTAGTGAGGGCAGGAGCATTGCGGATAACAAAATACCGCAAATGAGGAGCAGCTTGTTTCTGTTAGAACTAGTAATCCCAGTGTTCCAGGGCATTTGTTACCTCCTTGTCTGTTCGCGACTAACCTTTAATTATAGCCGCGATCTCATGTTGTTGTTCGAGGCTCAATTCAGGGTAACACGGTATCGCAAGCGCTTGTTCACAAGCCTTTTCAGCTACGGGAAAATCCCCCATCTTATAGCCAAGATTACGGAAAGCCCTTTGTAAGTGAAGTGGAACGGGATAATAGATGGCATTAGCCACACCACCGGCCTTTAGGCGTTCCATGAGAGTACTACGCTCTTCGGTTCGGAGCACATATAAGTGATAGATAGGGGTTGCCAAAGGATCAAGACCCGGGGGCTGAATCTTAGTATCGGCAAGGAGTTGATCATAGACCTTGGCCCTTTCCCGACGCCCTTCATTCCATTGATCAAGATACCTGAGCTTAACACGCAAAATTGCTGCTTGCATTTCATCAAGACGGCTGTTGTAGCCAATTTTTTCATGATAGTATTTTGTTTGGCAGCCATGGAAACGAAGCATTCTCAGTTGGGAGGCTAGGTCTTTATCATTGGTAACAATCATCCCGGCATCTCCATAAGCCCCTAAATTTTTGGTCGGGAAGAAACTAAAGGTTGCAGCATGTCCAAGAGAGCCTGCTTTTTGACCCCGATATTCTGCCCCAATTGCTTGAGCCGCATCTTCAATAACCTTCAGATCGTGGCGGGCGGCAATTTCCATAACTCTCTCCACGTCTAGCATTTGTCCAAAAATATGTACTGGAATAATGGCCTTTGTCTGAGGCGTAATTTTCGATTCCAGCTGATTTAAATCCATGTTAAGTGTCACGGGGTTAACATCTACAAATACTGGTGTGGCGCCAACCTGAGCAATCGTTTCCGCCGACGCAAAGAACGTAAAGGGAGTGGTGATAACTTCATCCCCCTCGCCAATGCCAAAAGCTTTAAGGGTCAGTACTAAAGCGTCCGTACCGTTAGCCACTGCGACAGCCTCTTCCGTCCCACAGTAAGCGGCAATTTCCTTTTCCAAAGCCTTCATCTGGGGGCCTAGAATATAGACTGATGAATCCAGCACCTCGTGAATAGCCTGGTCAATTTCATCTTTTATCGTCAAATACTGAGCCTTTAGATCCAAAAGAGGAATACTCATCTTAATCTTCCCTTTCTCATCAATATTTAGCCCAATAAGACCTAGAGGAGCTCTTCTTCCGGAACCTCTCGAAGATCTTTTGCTGGGAACCCTTTGATGACCCGCTTTTCCGTGGTGTCTTTGCTAACCAAAGCACCTGCTGCCACAAAGGTTTCCGGGGCTACCTTCACACCTGGTAAGAGAATCGAGCCTCCACCAATACGGGCCCCCCGCTGAATTGTCGGACCCTTTATTGCTTGGAAACGTTTTTCGGTACGTCCCATATAATTGTCATTGGTTGTCGTAACCATGGGCGCTATAAAGACTCGCTCTTCGATCTCCATATAAGCTGTGATATAAGAACCTGTTTGGATCTTAGTGAATTCGCCAATCTTAGTATCATTTTCTACCACTACTCCGCTGCCGACAACTACATTTTGCCCTACCGAACATCTCTCACGAACCACGGCTCCGTCCCCAATAAAGGTCTTATGTCCATAACTTGTCCCTGCGTAGAGAACAGCAGAACACCCAATAGTAAACCCATTTCCCATCTGAAGAGGGGGCAAATCGGCCTGAGCTTTGATAGTACTCGTTGCTGATGCCTTTGGCAACCGTCCAATTGAAGAGTTGCTCCCGATAAATCCATCTTCCCCGAGAATCGATTGGGAGTAAATCGTGGTGTGATCCCCAATACGAGTTCGAAGGCCTATTTCAGACCCTTGCCCCATACTAACATAATTACCAAGCTCACTTCCAGCACCAACCCTAGCTCCCTCCCCAAGGACACACCCAACTCCCAAGATAACATTTTCTCCAAGTACAACATTTTCTCCGATTACACAAAACGGCCCGACAATTGCCGTTAATGGAACCGTTGCACTAGAGGCGATTAGACTAGTCATTATCTTTGCTCCTTCTCAACTAAAGGAAACACAACTGGCTCCTTCGTCTCCTGGCACTTATAAATCGCTAGAATAATCTCCAAGGCCTTTCGACCCTCTTCTCCTGGAATAGCCGGTACTTTATCTTCTCGAATCGCCTGAATCATATCAGCGATTATCTCTCGGTGTCCAAAGCCGTACACGTTGGGGGGATCACCCTCCTGGCTGGCGAAAATCTCAGCTTTCTCTTCCACGCTGTCCGGAAATTCCCAGACTTCGACTCGGTTGACCGCAATTCCTCCGATGATAACGGATCCGGTTTCCCCGAAAACATTGAGAGTCTCTTCAATATTTGTTGGATAAATAGTTGAGGCCGCTTCAACAATTCCAATGGCACCACTTTTAAACTTGATAACAGCTGCGCCCATATCTTCCATTTCAATTTTGCGCATAAAGGTCGCTGTATATCCAAAAACCGACTCTACGGGTCCAAAGGTCCACTGTAAAAGGTCGATATTATGTATGGACTGATTCATGAGAACCCCGCCATCATGGAGCTTTGTTCCACGCCAAGGGGCTTGAGTATAATAGTTATCATTTCGATTCCAACGCACGGTAGCCTGTCCATGAGTCAATTTGCCAAAACGACCATCCTCGACAGCCTTACGCAAAAGTTTTATCGAATCATTAAACCGATTTTGATGAATAACGCCTAATTTTACCCCGGCTTTACGGCAGGCCGCAATCATGGCATCCGCCGTCTCCAAGGTCATAGCCATTGGTTTTTCTACTAGGATATGTTTACCTGCTTCGGCTGCTGCAATCCCAATTTCGGCATGTATGCCGCTGGAGGTTGCGATGGTAACCACATCAATGTCCGTCCTCTGCAGCATTTCTCGATAATCTGTATAGGGTTCTGCTCCATATTTATCAGCAAAGGCCTGAGCAAGTTCTGGCACTATATCACATACCGCGACTAAGTCCGCCTCCGGAAGCGCAACGATAGATTCCGCATGTTTCGGGGCGATCCGCCCACATCCAATGATCGCAAACCGAATCTTGTTTTCTCCGTTCATCTTACACAACCACTCTTTCCTTAAATTTTTTTAAATGAGACACAACGGTGACAGTTCTAAGGCAATTGCCAAATGCAAGTCAAGATATACAGGATTAAGGGGAATCAGCTGATTCCCCTTAATCCTGGGTCTCTATGCTTCAATCGCTATGTTTCAAGTTGTTAGATTTTAGCGATCTTTTCACGATTTTTAAGGACGTTCTTAGTAGCATTACGAGTGTCTACAATGAGCTTAGCTTTCTCAACAACCCGCTCATAATCCACTAAACTATGATCTGTTAAGATCAACACACAGTCCGTATTAGCTAGGAGCTCATCTTCTAGGGGCAGACTGTTTAGGTGTAGTGTACTTCCACCGTGTGGCTCGATAACCGGGATATATGGGTCATGGTACGTTATATTTGCCCCTTGCTTGCGCAGGAGTTCAATAATTTTCAAAGCGGGGGATTCACGCATGTCATCAATATCCTTTTTGTAAGCTACCCCAAGGACAAAGATGTCCGCATCTTTCAAACTCTTATTAACACTATTTAAGGCACGCACCACTTTATTGATAACATAATAAGAAACTTCAACATTGATTTCCCCAGCAAGTTCTATAAAACGGGTGTGGAAATCATATTCACGTGCTTTCCAGGTAAGGTAGAACGGGTCGATAGGAATACAGTGCCCGCCTACGCCCGGTCCTGGATAAAAGGTTTGAATTCCGAAGGGTTTTGTTCCGGCCGCTTCAACAACTTCCCAGATATCGATCCCCATGCGGTCGCAAAGCATCATCAGTTCGTTGACCATGGCAATGTTTACTGCGCGGTAAGTATTTTCAAAGACTTTAGTCAACTCAGCCGCAGCTGGCGAGGATACAGGAACCACATTGGATATGGTTTGGGTATAAAGGGAATAGGCAATTTCTAAGCAAGCAGGGGTCATACCCCCCACGACTTTTGAGGTATTTTTTGTGCTAAAGCGTTTGTTACCTGGATCGACGCGTTCCGGCGAGAAGGCAAGGAAAAAGTCCTGCCCGACTTTAAATCCAGACTTTTCTAATAAAGGAAGAATAACCTGTTCTGTCGTGCCTGGATAGGTTGTACTCTCTAAAGTAATAATCTGCCCCGGACGGAGATATTTCATGATTTCCTCTGTCGATGCCTGAATATATGAAATATCAGGGTCCCGGGTGACGGTTAAAGGCGTGGGAACGCAAATGATCACAACATCGCATTCTGCCAATCGGGAAAAATCCGTACTGGCAACCAATAGACCACTCTGGACAACATCCTTAAGGTCTGAGTCCTTGACATCACCGATATAGTTGTCTGCCGCATTGACAAGGTCCACTCGTGCAGAATTGATGTCAAACCCTATCACAGGGAATCCAACTTTCCCTTTTTCAACAGCTAGTGGGAGTCCTACATAGCCTAAACCAATAACCCCAATTTTTGCTTCGTGCTTTTCAATTTTTTCTTTAAGAGTTTTGGCAACAACATCTTCGTTGGTTATTACGTTCTGTACGGTCATCATCTTCTTATTATCCCCCTTATTGATTAACTACTGCTTTTGCCACCTTCTGGCGAAAGGTTGGGATGATCGTCTGTAACAATTCGATGACTTCATCTCTTGTTAAAAAGCTACCGCGTTCTCGAACGATATGCGTGAGCTCTTCTAAAAGTTCAACGTCAATGCCATTCGGTTTAGCTACGAAAATCCTACTGTGTTTGGTTGAAGTGACTCCCTCTTCAGCCGTCAACAATTCTTCAAAGAGCTTTTCACCTGGGCGAATTCCTGTAAAATGTATCTTAATATCGACATCAGGTTCGAAGCCCGAAAGCCTAATTAAGTCTTTGGCCAAATCAACAATCTTGACAGGTTTACCCATATCCAAGATGAAGATCTCCCCACCACGGCCCATGGCACCTGCCTGTATAACTAGCTGGGCTGCTTCAGGAATTGTCATAAAGAACCGCACCATATCGGGATGAGTCACAGTAACCGGACCACCTTGAGCAATTTGGCGCTTAAAGGTAGGAATCACACTTCCCCGACTTCCCAAAACATTACCAAATCGTACGGCTACAAACTTGGTCTGGGACCGGAGATCTAAGCTTTGAATCAGCATTTCTGCCGTGCGCTTTGTAGCACCCATAACACTTGTCGGGTTAACTGCTTTATCTGTAGAAATGGAAACAAAGGTCTTTACTTTGACTGAGTCGGCTGCTTCCGCTAAATTTTGTGTTCCCACCACATTATTCTTGAGGGCTTCTTCTGGATTTCTTTCCATCAAGGGAACATGTTTGTGAGCTGCAGCGTGAAAGACAACCCCTGGCTTATATCTATTAAAGATTAAGAAGACCTTCTCCCGGTCTTTAATATCCAAGATCTCTGTTATATAGTCGATTCCCGGGTGCTCAACTCGTAACTCTTGTTCAATATCAAAAATACTGTTTTCCCCGTGTCCAAGTAAGACCAGCTTCCCCGGGTTAAACCGAGCAATTTGTCGGCAAATTTCCGACCCGATCGAGCCACCTGCTCCGGTGACAAAGACCGTCTCTCCTGCAACATAGCCTGCTACTTCCTCCAGATCCACGGAAACCGGATCTCGTCCTAACAAATCCTCTACCTGAACTTGTCGAATCGGGTTGACGCTGATATCTCCACTAATAATATCATAGACGCCGGGCATAATTTTAAGCTCGACCCCTAACTTTTCGGAAATTTGGACAATTTCTCGAACAGATTCTCCTGAAGCTGATGGCATGGCAATAATAACTTCGTCAACATTATGACCCTTCACGATACGAGCAATATCCCTGCGTGTACCCAAAACCGGAATTCCAAGTAATTGCAGTTTCTGCTTTGAATGATTATCATCAATAAAACCAACCGGACGTCCATCCCGATAATTGCGATTTTTTAGTTCTCGCGCTGCTAATACTCCGGCATCGCCGGCCCCGACAATGAGGACCTGTTTTTGCGAGCCTGGAATATGGCGGTCAAAGGTGTTTTCCTGTAAGATCCGCCAAATAAACCGGGAACCACCTATTAAAAAGACCATTGCCAACCAAAGCAGTACCGCAGCAGTATGTGGCATCCTAATATAAGAGAGAGTGGCCGCATTCGATAGACCATAAAAGTAAACCACCGCCACTGTTCCGCCCGTTCCAACGGTGACTGCATATACAATGGAGAGTAACTCTCCAGTGCTGGCGTACTGCCAAAGACGGTTATATAACCCAAAAACATAGAAAACCGCAAGGAATAGAATAGTCCCTCCAATAGCTGTGTGATAATACGTTTGATAGTAATCTAAGGGTATACCTTCATCAAAGCGCAAATAAAAACTGCCGAAAGCTGCCAAGTTGATTAACATAGCATCAATCAGCATTAAAATCAACGTTCGTTTACGGAACAGCAAGTAGCTCAGCCCTTTCTTGAGAAACCCCTTAAGTAGCTTTATCGCTCTAAAGTTTACTACAACTTACATGGTTTTACAACTAGAGAACAGAGGGCTGCAATCTTGAAACCCCTACTTTTCAACATTACTAATGAGTTCACTTCTTGCTCTGGGACCCTATTATATAGAAACTATAGGGAATAAAACTAATCAACCTTACACTTAAATAGCTTAAGACTATGGTCACCACTAATACGATTGGATAAAAAGCCCAATCATTGGGATCAACCTGATAACCCTTGAGGATTTTTATGGCAGATTGGTTAAAGAAGATATGGATTAAGTATATCCCAAAAGAGTAATTTCCTATTTTATTAATTACTTTGGCCATTAGACTTTTCCTATTCTCCAAAAGAATCCTTGAGACATTAAAAAGTAATAAGAAGGTGATGACTCTAAAAATAGGATATACGAGTTCTGCCCCCATAAAAAAGTAAGCTGGTATAGAGCTGTATCTATAGCCTGTTGTTAAGCCAATAATGATAAAAAAACTAGTCCCTATGGTTAAGGCTATAGACATTGTAAAAAGCAAGAGTGTTTGCCGCCTAAATCCCTTTCTTAATCGGTCAAAATGATCCACCCCATAAATTCCTAGGCCAAAGTAAAAAAGAAAACCAATAAGGTTGATCCTTATTCCTGATAAATAGGGAGTATGTAGACCCACCATAAAAAGAATCTGAATAATCAACAATAAAACAATGAATAGTTCTGCTCTATCTCGGCGTTTAAATACAGTGTAGAGTTTTATGATTAATGGATAGAGTATATAAAATTGGATGAGGATCGAAAAGAACCATAGGTGGTAGGACGCGTCCGCACGCCAAATATTTTTAAGTAAGAGTGCGATATTTGTACCTATTGAGCTATTTTGTATAACAGCCCAATTGTTAAATGCTGTATACAAGCTGGAAAATAATAAGTATTGAGGGATAATTGAGCGTACTCTCTTTCGATAAAAATCCCTTAACGAAAAGTTTTCACTATAGTTCTTAGCTAACACAAACCCCGAAATCAAGATAAATAACGGGACTGCAAATTGAGAAAAGATGTCTGCCCATAGATTTACCAAAACCAGTGAGTTAAACTCCTTAACTACTGTAAAGTAGCCTGTTGTGTGGATGGCGATGACAGCTAAAACGCCAAATCCTCTAAGATAATTAATTTCTTCAATCCTGCCCTGTTTCCCTTGAATTGTCCTAATATTAATCATGCCGAATATTCCTTTCTTGCACTTGGGATAGATCTCTGGTCCAACGGTTCTCCAAGCGCCAAGAATCTTCCATAGGGGAAACCTTGAATGACCTTGTAAAAAAGTAACGGGCAAAGAATGCCTATGATAAAGAAACGAACTGGCGTGATGGGAATGACCTGACGAACTAAGGAAACAGCAGGTATATGCAAATACATGATTACCATGGCCCCTTGCCCTATGCTAATCAAGGTATTACTTATGACAGACCCCTTGGTTAAGATAATACTTAATTTAGCCAAAATTAACGTGAACACTAACGGAAGTATCAAATTAGTCCCAAAATAATAGTATTGGCGATGTTTCATATCCAACCCATAATCGAGGATCTGCCGAGAATAGAGATAGATGAACCCTAAAGAAATTATAAGGGACATTAGAAATACTAAATTCCTGACTTTCGGGTTCTCTAATAACTTAGTTTGCTTGAAAAAATGGCCTAAAGCATAGAACATTAAAGCGTATAGTCCAACATCTATATTCCAAGGAACAAAACTATCCGCATAATAGCGAGATTCCCAGTAGGCCACTAAGAAACACACAAGCACAAAAATCCCCTTATAGAATGCAGAAGGGACTTTTCGGCATAAAAAGTCATATAAAATTTGCACGAAAAATAGACATGTTATAAACCAAAACGTCGCATAGACTCCTTCTAAGAGACTTCCCCCCAGCAAAAAGGCTTTCCAATTTGCACTCCAAAAATCACCCACAGATTGACCTCTCCACAGACTTACACTAAACATCATAAGTGCCAGTAATGTTAAATAAAACATATAGGGAACTAATAGATGGTTTACTCTTCGTTTAAGATAAGCTAATCCCGTTTGTTGTGGTTTAAACCGATATAAATAGCCACTGACAAAGAAAAAAAGCGGCATATGAAACCAGAACATATAGAAAGCATTTTTACTTCCTGAATGTCCCCAAACAACCGCCAAAATCCCTAAGCCTTTTAAAACATCGACCCATGCAACCCGCTCCATTATTGAGCCTTTGACGGTTCCCACAACCCAGCCTTCTTTCGAGTCAATTATTTGTCCATTTAGGGTAAACATCGCCCTCTGAATCTTAGAACGTTGTTTTATCATCGTTAACATTTTAGTGCTATTATTTTACTATAGTGATTCATGTTACCCTAGCAATAGTTTATCATACAACCCTAGTTTTGCGTATAGAAACTAGGCTAGCGCTAAGCTGGGGTTGACAGGGGGACGGGGTTGT
>JADQBO010000021.1 GCA_016278585.1 Desulfosporosinus sp. | reverse complement strand
AGGGAGATGTTGTTAGTACTAAATTTTTCCAAATACCCTCGGATATAATACCTAATTTAAGTACCATACGGGTTAAGGTTGATCTAGAATCGGACGCTGGTCTGGATGTTTTGGAAGAGATGCATAAACGGGTGACATCCATATCGCCGGTATGTGCGACCTTGGGAAATACCTCTAATTTGGAGTTCAACCTTACAATGAACGGAACCACCAAATCCTAGCCCTCTTAATAAAGGAGTGGTACCCGAATCATTTGGTCCCTCTTGGTACAGTACATGAAAAGTCGCACTGAGTTCAGTGGGACTTTCTGTCCTCATAGACAACCTGAAGTTAAGAACCATATATAGACCTATTGTTTTGTATCGGTCTAATTAAACGTAATGAGGGGATGTCTTAATAAAAAGAGAACAGGCTAGCGACTGGTCATTAGAATTTGAGAACGCAATAGCGACATCGGGATTAGCGGACGACATAGGTCGCTGTATATCTTGCGGAAAATGTACTGGTGTATGTCCTGTGGCCGCCATTAGTCCTTCTTATAATCCAAGGCAGATCATAAGGGAAGTCCTCCTTGGAAATTATGAAAGGATCGTTCAAAGCGAGGAAATTTGGCGTTGTTTCTGGTGTGCTAATTGTGCTGCAACATGTCCAAGCGAAATTAAATACCCGCTTTTAATGCTGTATATCCGCTACTTTTCTATGTCACACGGAGCTGGAAAAAAGCACGTGGATCCGTTTATCCGCTTTGTTACAAAAGCCAGAAAAGAAGCAGTAACGTTTCAGCCTGGGAAACCCGCAAGATTAGATGAAATTAGGGCATTGAGGACCAGCCTTGGCTTAGCACCTCTTAGAATTGTATCCGATAAAGGTATACAGGAATACCAAAAGTTGTTTGAAATCACTGGTACTGACGAATGGCTAAAAAATTATCAAGAAACTCCCGAGGTTCCCATCGAATTAAGCTTTCTAGAAGGAAGAATATTGCTACAGGATGATTCTACTAGTGGTTCAGAAAGGGAGGGTTAAGATGGGGGAATATGAGAAATTATCCCTTATTGATCCGCAAAGAGTCGCCAATTTGCCAATCCCTGAAAAGCTATTCCTATTTCTCAGTTGTACTGGGAGTATTGAATACCCAGGTACCGAAAGAGCAGTTCGGTTAGTCGGCGAAAAGCTTGGCATAGAATTTGTAGAATCTGTCGACCAAACCTGCTGCACGGGGTACATGTTGACGTGTAATGCCGTAAACCCTCAACTTGCTTTGGCCTCAACTTCACGCAACTTGAGTATTCCACAGGAAATGGGACTTGACGTAGGCGTATTTTGCAATGGTTGTTATGGATATTTGAGAGAATTAGCTCATTTATTACATTCTAACCCAGCCTTCCAAGAGGTTGGAGACAAGGCGAATGAAGCCTTAGGTCGTGAAAAGTATCATGGACATACTAAAATATACCACGTTCAGGAACTTTGGTATCGACAACTAGAAAAGCTCTCTAGTTTGGTGAAGCGACCCTTAACTGGTCTAAAAGTTGCAGCCCACTACGGTTGCCACTATTTAGCGAACAAGGATGTTGCTATTGATGATGCCCAATATCCTACGTTCCATGAAGAGATCTATAAAGCCCTTGGCGCGACACCCGTAGTTTATAAGGAACGACGAGCTTGCTGTGGCTATTCCGTGGGTAGAGGATTTACACACCGAGAAGAAACTGTATTACCACACATAACTAATAAAATGGTGAGCGCTGCCGAGGCAGGCGTTCAATTAATGACTACAACTTGCCCGGGTTGTAATACTGCACTAGACCGTGAACAAGCGACTATAACAAAACGAGGTTTCGAAATAAGCATTCCCGTTATGGATTTGTCACAGCTTATTGCTTTCGCGTTGGGCGCGCCAGTTGAGCAGTTAGGCTTTAAGGCCAATACAACTCCTGTTATGCCCGTGCTAAAACGTTTCATTAAGTAACGTTTGGGATATTGACCTTCTCGTAATTTCAAGGTGAAAGGAGCATGAAGATGCTTAATGAGGATGTTCTGGTTGTCGGCGGAGGGGTTGCTGGCATGCAAGCTGCAATTGACATAGCTGCCTCAGGTAGGGACGTTGTCTTGGTTGATAAGGACAAGAATCTTGGCGGTCATGTAAAAGACTATGGCGCTTTGTTTCCAGACCTTACCCAAGGGGCAACCTTAGTTAAACAAAAGATCCAGATTATTAAAGATAATCCTAAGATTACACTAATGTTAGGTACTGAAATTAACAAGCTTCAACATACTAATAACACTATAAAAGCAAATTTTATTAGTACTGGAAATCCAAAAGAGCAGAACTTTACAGCAGTTGTCATTGCTACTGGCTTTGATAATTTTGATGGTAAAAAATATGGTGAGTATGGCTATGGACGCTATCCAGGAGTAATAACCGGTATAGATTTTGAACATCAGGAGGAAACAATTTTAAATACGCCTATAAAGACAGCCGTATTTATTAAATGTGTAGGGTCCCGAGACCGGAGTAAAGGAATGCCATATTGTTCAAAGATTTGTTGTATGTATACTGCAAAACAGGCTGCGGAGCTGAAAAAAGCTCAACCAAATGCCCAAGTGTATATATTCTATATGGATATACGCTCTAACTTCAAAAATGGGGAAGAATTTGTTCGTGGAGTCATGGAAAATCAACACATAAAGTATATCCGCGGTAGAGTTGGAAAGGTAATACCTACTAACAATCGGTTGCTGATTCGTGCAGAAGATACATTGATGGGTGTTCCTTTAGAATTAGAGGCTGATCTAGTTGTACTAGCAACAGCAATGGTTCCAAGCAAAAGTACTCAATCACTGGTCACTCAGGTTGGAGGTAAACTTGATGCTAACGGCTTTATTCTACCCATCCCCATGGCAGAAAGTGAAAATCCGATGAGCTTAACAAAAGGCGTATTTTATGCTGGCGCCTGTGGTTTTCCCTGTGATGTAAAAGAAGCATTAAACCAAGGTAGTGCAGCTGCAGCCGGAGTATTAGGGTATCTTCAATCCAATCGGGGAGCCGCAAAGTAATGCGGGATTGACGGGAAAGGGAGGGTCTCCGATGACTATGGTAATAACCGGTAATTCCACGTTGCAGTCTGAAGTAGAGGGTATCTGTGATGTTAACCTGGATGCCTGTATACAGTGTGGTACTTGTACCGGAGGGTGCAGTGGAATTGAGCTTATGGAGTATGGCCCACGCCAGATTATCCAATTAATTAAACTTAATCAGCGTGAGATTATGTTAAACAGCCAAGCAATTTGGATGTGCGTATCGTGCCATATATGTGAAGATCGTTGTCCATCAAAAATAAAGATTACGAGTCTAATGGATACCTTAAGAGAGATGGCCTGTGCAGAATCCACCACAAAATCAAATGAACAGATACAATTCCATAAATTATACATTAAGCAAGTAAAGGCCTTTGGAAGATCTCATGAATCAATGTTAACAGTGGCATTAAGTATGAAGGGTACCCCACTGCCACCATTAAAACTTATGAAGGATCTTATAACACGTATGAGAGTAGATATTAAACCTCCACATAGACCTGATAAATCATATCGTCTTGCCATCAAACGTGTAGAGAAAGGAGGGAGCAAAGGCCATGGCAAATAAAACGGTCTCGTATTTTCCAGGCTGCTCACTTCATGGGTTAGCAAAACCTTTTGATACCTCCACCCGCCTTGTATGTGGCAAAATTGGAATTGATTTGCGGGAGCCAAATGATTGGAATTGTTGTGGAGCAACCTCAGCCCACAGTATTGATCACTCACTGAACCTAACCTTGGGGGCTAGGAACTTGCATCTTGTTGGACAGAGTGGATTCAACACCGTTACCGCTCCGTGTGCCGCTTGTTACAGTAATTTAAAGCGATCTAGCCTTGAACTTCAAGATCCTCAGAAACGCAAATTGGCTAGTCAGCTGGTTGGCGAAAGTCTAGAAGAGGTTGAAACGGTCAGTGTTATTCATCTACTAGAATTATTATCCGATCTTTCAATTTCTAAGAACATCAAACAAAATTCGAAGTACCGTTTCACCGATTTAAAGGTTGTATGTTATTATGGGTGCTTAACGGTCAGACCCAATTCCGAGTCTGATCCTGAATCGGATAGCTCTGAAAATCCCCAAAGCATGGATAAACTTCTCGGGGCTCTAGGAGCTGATGTCAGAGACTGGTCTCATAAGAGCGAATGCTGTGGTGGAAGCCATTCTCTATGTGGCCCCGAACTGGCTAACTTAAGGACAGATGAAGTACTTCGTCAAGCCATTGCCTCTGGAGCGGATGTTATAGCGGTTGCTTGCCCATTATGTCATTCCAATTTAGAATTTCGACTCCACGCACTACAGGCAAAAGGCAAGCAAATTCCCGTGGTCTTTTTTACTCAACTATTAGGATTAGCCTTAGGATACACAGTTAAGGAAGTCGGTTTAAACAAAATGTTAGTTAATTCTTTTCCTTGGCGTGAAAAATTAACCTTAGCATAAAGTCATTGGTATTCCAAAAACCCCCGTTCCCTAGCAGTATCCACTGCTCTAGGGAACGGGGGTTTCGTTATACTCCATTTAAAGGCACAGAAACCATGAAGGAGTTTGGACCGGTATTTCTAGAAGGGTCAGAATACGGCCATGACATCTCGAACCATAAGGATTACTATCACAACACAGGCGATTCCTAGCAGCAAATCTGGACCTCGGTGATCAATAAAAAAATCCGAAACCTTTGCTCTGAAACTCATAAAAAACCCTCCTTTCTACATCTTTCCTTGTTAAAACTATAACTGTACAAAGTCAGGTTATACATATACCCCTATTCATATAAACTATTATTATAGTATATGCATCATTCGCTTTTAAGATATTTAACGTTTAGTCGTAATTAACAAACCGAGCCAGTAATCTTCCCTTTAATTGGAATTATAGTCTGATCTTAATTTTGATGGATCCTCCAATGTAATACGGCAAACCACAATTAGCAAAAGAAATATACCCATCTCTTTCAAACATAATTATCTCAGCATTTTCGTCGAGTCGTCGAGGTCTTGCCGCAACTGAAGCCCCACCAGCTACACCGCCGACAATTAATACCTTCTTTTTACTCATAATTACTCCCCCTTTAAATTACCGTTATGGACTAACAATACTATAAGTTCAAATCCTCTTATTTTAGCAGGTTAGGTACAACACCGTTGTCAGTTCATTTTCTATCCCTTCTAGATGTGTCTTCATTCCCTTTGATGTTAAATTTCTGATGCGTAAACCTGCTTCACGAATCAGTACTTCACGTTCACCGAAAATCCGAGCATCAACAGGGCAAACGCTTACACAGGCAGGTTCAGTATTTCTTTGTAAAAGATGACTGCAAAATGAACATTTCCCAACTTTACCGTTAGACATAATCTTCATTCCACTATATGGGCAAGCCGTTACACAGACCTGACAGCCAATACACCTATCAACATCATGAATAACTAATCCGTCTTCGCCATGTTGAATTGCACCGACCGGACAAGCCGCTAGGCAAATAGGGTCTGAGCAGTGTCGGCAGGATTGAGGATTATAGTATCTAACCACATGTTCTGTTAAACGTTCCTTCAACCTTACTCTTACCCATGAATTGCTCTGAAGACCGTTTTCCTGCATACAGGCAACGGTACAGCTTTTACACGCTATGCAACGCGATACATCAACTAACATGGCAATCTGACCCATTATCCTTGCCCCCCTTCGGCTCTAGCAGTACACATTATATTTTTATTAGCAAAATTCCCTCCGACAGGGTCGACGGCTATGGGGAAAAGGGAATTCGCTGGTATTTGCCCATAAGGAGAATGTAATCCGAAATAAGGCTGGGTAGAGAAGTACCCCCTTGGCACACTTAGGGTAATTTTTGCCGGCAAAACGATGGAACCCGTCACTGTCTCCAATCTAACTTGATCCCCGTCCCTTACTCCTAACTCTGATGCAGTCTGGGGATGCATTTCAATGTAAGGTTTTTCCATATCTCGAGCCCAATTACTGTATTGGCAAATTGTATGGTAGTGGCTTGCTACTTTGTTTGTACTAACTATATAAGGAAATACCTCACGGCTAACTCCTTGATTGCCCGGGGAGTCAAACATATCTATATACTCTATTGCGACATCATTCTCCCTGGACAATTCAACTTTGCCAGAGGGTGTTGGGAATACGCCACTTTCATATAAGCGTACAAGTTCCTGTCCATTTTCAGGGCATGGAAAATGGACACCGCCTCGTGTTCTACGCATACGTTCAATTGTAATGCCCTCAATACTCTTATTATGTGTTCTTTCCATCTCCCAGGCTGTTTCTGGCGAATCAGGAAAATACGAAGATTCTAAACCCATATGTTCTGCCAATTGGCGAAAAAGATCCCCACCCGATCTTGCTTCGGCATACGGCGCGGCTGCTTGATCCTTCCACTGTAAAACCCTGTGAACACTTGACTGTACGCCAGCTTCTTCCAACCAGTGAGTTGCAGGTAGAACAACATCGGCTAGTATGGCCGAGTCGTCCAGAAATAAGGTATGGCATACGACAAAATCCAATCCTTGGATTGCCCTGGTCATACGTCTGCTATCAGGCCAATTTACACAGGGATTTCCTGCAATATAGACCATCTTTATTTCTCCCTCTTCCAGGGCTTGGTAGAGGTCCTCTGCAGATCTCTTACGATCAGGCTTAACGACATCCTTCTTTGAAATAAGGCCTTTTGCATTTCCATAATTATTTATATGCGATATGATCCCTGCTCCTGGTTTACCGATATTACCTAATATGGCCATTAAGTCTTCAAAAGCTCTGATAGCGGCACCGGCATTATTGACGCAGACAATACCCCTTCCTTCAAAGAGCATCCCCGGTCTGTACGAAGCTAATTCCTGGGCTAATTCTTCAATTATGTTACTAGGGACTCCAGTTATGTCCGCTGCCCGCTCCAACGTAAAAGATTCTACAGCCTGTGCTAATTCTTCAAATCCGTTAGTGTGTTCAGCAACAAAGTCTTGATCATAGAGATTATTTTTAATAATAAAATTCAGTAAAGCCATCCCCAAGGCCCCGTCTGTTCCCGGACTTATCTGGATAAACCGATCTGCTGCCTGAGCAGTCTCTGTAAAACGTGTGTCAATGACCACTACCTTGGTACCTTGCCTCTGGGCTTCAAGAATCCAGTGAAATTGACCCGCTTTCGTTTGTGCGCAATTATTACCCACAATCAACAATATCTTGGATCTTACCACATCGGAAAGTGGTCCAGACGATGAGCCGTTTCCAAATATCTCCTTTCGTACATTCAATTCCGATTCCATACAGATAGGCCCTGTTCCGTAATTAGACATACCAGTTAACCTAGAGAAGATGCTATGGGCTAATTTACTATAAGATCCACCTATTTTAGAGGTAATACCGACGATTGATCCTGTACCATTTTCTTTGATATAATAATTGTGTTTCTTGGCGATCAACTGTAAAGCCTCGTCCCAGGTAATTCTCCTAAACTCATCATTCACTCTTTTCATAGGATATCTAACCCGATATGGCCCGTACAATGTCTGGACAATCTCCATGGGCTTGGCACAAATTTTCCCCTTATTGTAAGGATTTTTTAAGTCCCCAAAAACCGCTTGTACTTTCTCCTCTTGGTCTAAGCTTACCTTAAGCCCACACCCGCCATTACAAAGACAGCAAATAGACGTACGTAATTTATGATCAAATTTTATTGGTTTGCTGCTTATTTCTAATGACTGTGGTCTAACGTAAAAGCCCATATTGCGGACCCCCTTTGCTCATCGGTAAATATCCTTGATATTTAACGGGATTTGTTAGCAAATAGTTTAGATAATTAATGTCAACCTTTGCACCTTTTCGAATTAAACCACATAAAACTCCTGCTCCTTCGATCCTGCCAACCATAATCATTCCGACCAATCGACCGTCTTTAATCACGAACTTGCGGTAAAAATTCTTTTCAGGTTCCACTGCTCTGAGTACAATACCTTCACCAGGCGGCAAATTCATAACTCCGGCAGAAATAAGCCCCACTCCACAAATCACAGCCGAATTTAAAGCCAGCGAGCCACGGTAACTACGGTTTACACCTGTCATATTACATCCAGCTATAATTCCTTGTTCTGTAGCCGTAGGCCATAAAGCACTTACGCTTTTTTCGTCCTGTAAAATGCTATCGGCTTCAGCAACATCACCAGCAGCATAGATATCTTTCACAGACGTCTGCATTTCTCTATCCACAATAATACCTTTATTAACTAAAACCTCAGTATCCGCTACCAACTGAACGTTAGGGCGAACACCTATTGCCTTAAGAATCATTTGGCAAGAAATCTGTTCACCAGAATTTAGAACGACACCACTTACTGACATTCTCCCCTCAGAATTCTTCTCACCCAGAATTTTCTCTGCTTTTGTATTCAATAAAATACGATACCCGTTTTTTTCCAATAATCTTATAAGTATTCCTGATGATTCAGGATCAATAGAGTAACGCATAAGATAAGGCGCAGATCCTACAACCACGACTTTGATCCCCAGTTCATGGAGTCCATGTGCTCCTTTAAGACCTACGAGTCCGGCACCCATTACCACGGCAGTTTTAACGTTTGGAGCAAACTCAGCCATTGCTTTAGCATCAGCTAAGGTTCGCAGTTGAAATACTCCTTCCATGTCGCTCCCCTCAAGAGGTGGACTAAACGGAGACGCACCTGTTGCCACAAGTAATTTATCATAGCCAACCTTTTCCCCCGACTCTAACAAGACACTTTTTGACTCGGGATTAACTCGTTCAACATTTTGCCCTATAAAGTTAATACCTGTTTCAGAGTAGTAGCCTTTATTTCGAATGTATATACGCTCTTCCGGAATTTCTTTCCCTAGAAAGTAAGACGTTAGGCATCGCGAGTATGGTAAACAGTTTTCCTTGGAAATCATAGTAATTTGCCCGCTAGGATCTAACCCACGGATTGTTTCTGCCGCAAAAATGCCCGCAGCACTATTACCAATGATGAGATATCGCATGCCGATCACCTGCAACCTTCATTTCATATTCCTCTGGGGTACAATAACATAGGGCCTTATGAATACAAGCTATAACACAAGGAGGCGTTTTTTCGTCTTTACACAAGTCGCATTTACCAGCCTTTTTAACTTCCTCAAGCGGCACAACTGCCCCGAATGGACAAACCATAACGCACATCCAGCAGCCAACGCACTGTTCAATATTGTGAAAAACTTCACCTGTTTCACAATATTGCATTGCGCCTGTCATGCAAGCTCCAACACACATTGCCTCCGTACATTGTTGGCATAACGATGCCCAGTAATGATCACCGAATTTCTCGACATTAATCCTCGCTTGCGGAGCTGGTCGTTCTAGATTTGCCATAAATATACTCTTGGTCACGGATTTCTTTTCTATACAAGCAGCTTCACAGGCAAGGCAACCATTGCATTGTTCAGGCAGATAGTAAATTTTTCGCATCCGCATCTCCCTCTCTTGAACAACCTGATTTTAGATCTACTCTTCACATTCACTGAAAAACATAGCACTTGTAAACTCGTCCGTAAAATCAGTTCGATCCGAAAGCTCAATATATTTAATATTTTTTACCAACGAATTTACAATTTCTTCTGTATCTGCACGTAAAAGATTGATTTGTGCCCCAACGTGAGCTGAATTGCCTGCATATTCTACTTTGCTCAGGTTTATTTCAGCCGGGATTAGACCCACTACTTGAGCATTATTTTTGTTAAGTACATTGCCAAAGGAACCTGCTAAATTAAACAGCTCAACCTCTTCCAACTTTATGCCCATTTCCTTGGTCATAATCCGAATTCCGGCTAGAATGGCTCCTTTAGCTAACTGGACCTGGCGAATGTCCCTTTGAGTAAGACTTACCTTCTGAAATTGATTACTTTTGACAATGATAAATTCGTCGCCATCATCACCTTCAAGTAAACTTTCTGCCAAGAGATCCCCTACAATCGGGATTGCTTCATCTCTGGTTAATAACCGACCACTAAAATCAATAATTCCGGTGCTTAGCAACGTAGCAATTACATCCACTAATCCCGACCCACATATACCTAACGCTGGAACCTCTCCGATAACATGATAATGTAACTGCCCCGCTTCCAGCCAGACCCGATCGATGGCTCCCGCTTCTGCTCGCATTCCGTAACAAATGTTGGCTCCTTCAAAAGCTGGTCCTGCAGCAGCTGAGCATGCATATATAGAGCCATAAGCCGATAAGACAATTTCTGCATTGGTTCCAACATCTATTAAGATGCTTGGAGCCTCATGCCTATAAGAACCTGTCGCTAATACTCCTGCCACAATATCAGCTCCTACGTACCCTGCGACATTAGGCAAAAAGGCAATTTTCCCTCTATCACTAATCCTAATATCTAGATCTCTAGAGTTAAAACTAAGTCCTGTATAAAGAGTCCCGACGAAGGGTGGTGTGGCAATATAGTTAGAAGGAAGTCCAAGAAACAGGTGCTGCATAGTTGTATTTCCGACAACACTAAGCAAATAAACATCTGACCTATTTATACCAGCTTGCGATATAACGTCTTCGATTAAGGCATTAACTTGATCAATAATTAAGGTTTGTAGTTTCTCCCAGTTATTGCCCATTCGAGAAAAATCTATACGAGAAAGCACATCGGCTCCGTAGGTTCTCTGAGGATTGAAAGCTGATGAAACTGCGATTTCTTCTCCAGTAAATAGATCATGCAAACTACATATTACCGTTGTTGTCCCAATGTCTATAGCACAGCCATAACCTACGGTCGTTGTGTGTCCTGCTTCGATTGTAATCACTTTTCCTCTGTAGGTTACGACAGTAATTTCAAAGTTGTTGTTCCTCATTAATTCAGGCAATTTCCTTAACAGAATTAAATCTAACTCTGTTTGAAGATCAGGATCCGGTAACAGGTCTTCAACTCTCTCCCAGTCTGCTCTTTGATCCGCCATGGTTGGTGGGGGGACCTTAAGGTAGTACTTAATAATGTTCGGTAGAATTTTTATGGCAATTTTGGGTCTTGATAACAAGGCTTTAATTAGCTTACCTGCTGACTGACTAGGCACTTCAATAACCATATCTTGTACAATAACCGTCTGACAGGCTAATCTCCAGCCTTGCTCTAACTTACTATTTGCAACCTTTTCCCTTTCGACGATTG
>JADQBO010000477.1 GCA_016278585.1 Desulfosporosinus sp. | reverse complement strand
AGATAAAAATGTCAGTCCACCCTTCACCTGGTATCACCCTACCTTCATGGCCCACAGATTCTAACGTACGTGCTGCGGTTGTTCCCACTGCTATGACCCGACGTCCATCTTGTTTTGCTTGATTGATTTGCTCTGCGGCCTTTACATCGACACGATAGTATTCCGAATGCATGGTGTGTTCGCGGATATCTTCTACTTTGACCGGGCGAAATGTCCCTAACCCCACGTGGAGTAAGATTTCTACAATTTCTACACCCTTCTTCTGAAGTTTAGCCAAAAGTTCCGGCGTAAAATGCAACCCTGCCGTCGGTGCAGCTACCGACCCACGCTCTTTAGCGTATACAGTCTGATAGCGCTCTTGATCTTCTAGTTGAGCCGTGATATACGGTGGAAGGGGCATTTCCCCAAGCTGATCTAATATAGTTTCAAAAACCCCAGAATAACTAAACTGGATTTGTCTATTTCCATTTTCTAATATTTCCCTAAGTTCCCCCACCAGTATTCCGTGCCCAAAACTAACCCTTTGCCCAATCTTAAGCCGCTTTCCAGGTTTAACTAAGGCCTCCCAAACATCAAGTTTCAGCCTTTTAAGCAGTAGGATCTCAATTTTAACCTCCGTTCCCTCTTTTTCCCCAATCAAACGAGCGGGAATAACGCGAGTGTTATTTAGTACAAGTACATCGCCCTTTTTCAACAGAGAAACAAGATCCCCAAATCTATGGTGTCCTATTCTTCCACTTTCACGATTGACAACCATCAAGCGGGATGTGTCCCGAGGCTCTACCGGATGTTGGGCAATCAAGGCTTCCGGTAATTCAAAATCAAAATCCGAGACATTCAATCTATCCTTCTCCTTCAGTTTCATATTTGTCATCATTCAATTTATCAAATAGTATAATGCTCCATACCCGAGTCTTAATGTTCAGCTTTTGTTGATCTGTCTGCTTATCCCTTGGAAATAAGAGTGTTGTTATAATAATACGCTAATATTTCTTGATATTTATACCCCAATTGGGCCATATTATAAGCCCCCCATTGGGACATCCCTACTCCGTGCCCCCAACCCCGACCCACAAATATAAACACTCCGAATGGCTGGGGATCAGGACTTGTTCCTAATGATGAACTCAAAACTTTAGACAACAAAGGCCCTTGCCCGTGATAATACGACTTTGCGAATTCTGAAAAGCGAAGATATCCGGGAGACCCAAAAAGCCCGGTTGAGCTAGATGGTGAGCCTCGACTTGGGGTAATAGTTTGAGCCTCGAATAGGCTTCCTAAAAAAGCTTCCTTTCGAATTGGTTGCCCAAAAGGATAAAATGCTTGGACAAATGCTCGCCCTTTAACCGTCTTAGTCTGTCCGAATTCATCTAACATCCTTACACTTTTTACCCTACCAGAGGGGAGCTTGTCAAGTTCAACCTTTTGGACTGGTCCTAACCCAAATGTTGAGCCAAGGAGCGGAGCAGAGACAATAAAACGCCAATGATTTACAGCCCCCCCGATTCCCAGAGAATATGGGTCAGGATGGGATACATTATGAATATCTATATTGCCCCATACATTCTTAGCGTCTTCTGAATATCCTCCACTATGGGAAGAGTATAGGGCTTCTATTGGTTGTTTGGTCTGGGCATCTACTAAGATTTCCCCTCTTGTAGCCTCGACGGCTTCAGACGCTTCCCCTTCCACAATCATTCCTGCATAGGCCTGATGAATGTCAGGAGAGTCCGTAATTTTCTTTTTGCCATTGTCAGTATGTCTGACCATATAAGTCCGAGCTGCCACAGTTTGAGCCTTAAGCGCCTCTGCGCCTCCTTTAGCCCAAGTGTTGCTCATCTCAATTGGTACTACCCCTTTAAGGTAATCTTCGCTGTCTACCCGATTAATCAGTCGCCAATGACCGTCTTGCCAACTGAGTTGCAATCCTCCGCGATAAACAGCATCGATCCCTTCAGGCGTTTTTACACGGAGACTACCCGGATTTATTTCCCTGACTTCTAATACTGATCCACTAAAAATTTGAAATTCTTCGTGGTTAATCCTCAAAACCGGAGTCCATCCTCCCCAGCCAACCTGAAGCGTTGAGCCAGCTGGAAACTGGCGAGTCTTGTTATCTAAGCTAAGTTGATAGTCCCCTGTTTCGACTCCAATTTGGACCCACCCTGCCTGGCTCAAATTCCACACAAGTTCTACTGAAATCGTTTTTGCCTGGCATGGTGCAGACTGGGCTAGCACTAAGATTAAGGATACTATCCATAAAAAGGGTAACCGATACATCATTTGGAGCATACTCATCACACCTTTAAATTTTGATTCACCCGATACTACGTCTAGGATTCAGATGAAACAAGAATATTGTTTATGCTCAGATTACCCTTTTTCCTCGGCATATATGTAAACCCACTTAAACCCTGTACTCTTCTAATCTGGGAAGAGTCCGCTATCAATCCGGCTCTGGGGAAGTGAATATCCAAAATGCTGATAAGCCCTAGCTGTCGCCATTCGTCCACGGGGAGTCCGTTGCAAAAATCCCATTTGGAGCAAAAAGGGTTCCACCACATCTTCAAGGGTCACCGACTCTTCTCCAATCGTTGCGGCAAGGGTGTCTAAACCAACTGGGCCTCCAGCGAAGGTCATAATAATCGTTTTTAATGCTTTCTGGTCAATCTGGTCCAAGCCCTCTGGATCGACATCTAACCGATCTAGGGCTTCTCTAGCTATGGTTTGATTGACAACACCGTCTTCCCAAACTAGAGCAAAATCCCGGACTCTCTTTAATAATCGATTGCCAATTCTTGGTGTACCACGAGAACGTCGTGCAATTTCCTCTGCGCCATCATCAGTAATACTTAACCTCAAAATACTCGCGGTTCGTACGATAATCTCTTTTAAATCCTCTACCTCATAGAATTCCAAGCGACTTATAACCCCAAAGCGATCACGTAAAGGAGACGTTAATTGTCCAGCACGAGTCGTAGCTCCTACTAACGTAAACGGAGGAAGGGACAAACGAATTGAACGGGCACTTGGCCCTTTTCCAATGACAATATCTAGACATCCATCTTCCATAGCGGAATATAGAATCTCCTCCGTCGTACTGCTCAAGCGGTGTATTTCGTCTATAAAAAGAACATCGCGAGGCTCTAAGGCAGTCAGAATCGCCGCTAAGTCCCCAGGACGTTCAATCGCTGGACCAGAGGTAGTGCGAATACTCACACCCATTTCCGCAGCAATAATATTCGCGAGAGTGGTTTTCCCTAAACCGGGTGGTCCATATAATAAGACATGGTCTAGCGCTTCTCCACGGGTGGATGCGGCTTGAATAAAAATACTTAGGTTTTCTTTGACTTTTTTTTGCCCTATGTAGTCAATCAAGCGCTGGGGACGAAGTCCTTCTCCTTCATGATCCATAGGTTGTTCTTGTGGCGCAACCAGACGTTCTTCCATTTTCCAGCCCCCCTCTCGTCTATCGCAATTTAATATAATACAGAGCAGGATTATTCGCAAATTTCCCGCCCTTTACTAGAACTCCCCTTTGTAAGGTTTCTCCAACCTAAACTAATTCTCCTAATAAGATAAATCTCCTGCTATTTCAGATTGTTTTACGGGAAAACAGGGGGACAGGTGCATCGTTTCAGATGATCATCGAAACAACGTTTGCGGTAGACGCTATTGGGCAGAAAAAAGCCTACCTTAGCCCAAAAGCATTGGTAGACTACATACTATGTTAATTCCACCAAACAACCATTTAGAGGATTAGCTTGGGGCGAGTAAACGCAATGCCTTCTTAACCTGCTCTTCAGTGGTTAATTCTCCACTATCTTTCAGGACCTGACTAAGGGTCTGCCTTGCTTCATCTAAACCAAAACCTAAGGCCAGCATAGTTTGTAGTGCCTCAGAGTGAGTGTGGGAAGATGATTCAGAGAACGAGCCCCCTCCCGTTGGAAAGGAACCATGCCCCTTAAACTTTTCTTTAAGTTCTAGGACAAGCCGTTGTGCAGTCTTCTTTCCGATACCGGGTACCTTAGTCAATAAGCTAAGATTTTCACTAACAATGGCACTCTCAATCTGTACCGCGCCAAAGGTTGAAAGTAACGAAATGGCTGCCTTAGGTCCAATTCCTGAAACACTTAACATTTGTAGAAAGAGTTGCTTTTCTTCAAATGAGGAGAACCCATAGAGGGATAAATCATCTTCTCGCATAACCACATGGGTATATATAACAAGTTCTTGCCCAGGATACGCCTTAGACAGGAGTCCATAAGGCACAGTGAGCAAGTACCCAGTTCCCTGCACATCGATCACTAAACGTTCGGATTGGATTTCCCACACCTTCCCGCGTAACATTCCAATCATCAGAATTCCCCCATTCTCCGATTCAATGTGTAACTATGCGCATGGCAAATCGCAAGGGCTAAAGCATCTGCAGTATCGTCAGGTTTCGGAATTTCATTAAGTCCTAATAATCCCCGAACCATTTGTTGGACCTGTATTTTTTCCGCTCGACCATACCCTACCACCGCTTGTTTCACTTGCAAAGGCGTATATTCATAAATCGGAATGCCGTGTTGGGCACCTGCCAATAAAACTACCCCTCGAGCATGCCCCACGGCTAGGGCGGTCGTGGTATTACGGTTAAAAAATAACTCTTCAACCGCAATATGATCTGGCGGATGTAGACGTAGAAACGGGTCAATTAGTTCATACAACATCAACAAACGCTCTGCTAAGGGCGTGTGAGCCGGCGTTCGCCAGCAAGAATAATCGAGAGCGCATAAATTGCTCCCTCTTTGTTCAATTAATCCATACCCCATAATTGCAGTGCCTGGGTCAATTCCTAAAATAATCATGCACGTCTTCCTTTCAATCTTATAATTTCGACAGAAGACGGACGATTTCCTTCCTGTGTTGCTTCTCTAGTCTGTTTCTAATAGCCACGGAAACTCATTCACTGTATCAATAAACGACTGTACTTCATCTAAGGAATAAAACTCAACTTCGAGGGCCATTTCCAAAACCTTCTGCGGCCAAGACTCTACACTTAAACCTGTTACGACAATCTTACCGCTCTCTCCAAGTTTTCCTTCGATCACAGAAAGAACCCCGTGCTCTACCCTGAAATGATAGCTCTCCTCCTTAGTTAATGCATCACTTGCTAACACGGTTTCGGGGTTTAATGTATTCAATACGGAATCTGCGCGATTGTTATTGTCCCACCAGTAGGTTGCAGCGGGTACTATGCCACCAATTCCCAAGCCAATAATAAGAACCATACTCAAGACTTTCCACCTGGACATGTTGAAAAACCCTCCTGACATTATTTTCTGAGTATAGTCTTGCCAAGAGGGCTCACTTTAATCGTCTTAACATTATTCCATTACTTGATCTTGATAACAAGCTTTAAAGTTCTTCGGCTGCCAAGGTTTCGGACAATTCAAAGTTAGAATAAACTCCTTGGGAATCATCATGATCCTCAAGTTTATCCATCAAACGCATTATCTTGCGAGCCTGCTCTGGATCCGTTATTTCAACAGTATTTTGAGGAATTGGGCTAAGCTCAGATTCTACTATAGAAATCTGTTGATCCAAAAGAGCTTGTCGAACTTCTTCCATAGTCTCTGGAGTCGTGTAGACGACGAAGCCATCCTCATCAATTTCAATATCCTCTGCTCCAGCTTCTAAAGATAACATCATAAAATCATCGTCACTCAATTTAATTCCCTCACGTAGAATCCGCAGTTGCCCTTTTTCCTCAAACATCCAAGCGACGCTTCCCGTCTCACCCATGTTACCACCATTTTTGGAGAAAATATAACGAACTTCCCCCGCTGTCCGATTTCGGTTATCCGTTAATATATCAACCATGATGGCAACCCCGCCTGGGCCGTACCCTTCATAGCGCAACTCTTCATACACTGTGCCTTCCGCTCCGCCAGTTCCTTTAAGAATTGCCCGTTGGATATTTTCATTGGGCACATTTTCCGCTTTGGCATTTTCAATGGCTATCTTTAGGCGAAAGTCGCCTACATCTCCTCCGCAAGCACGAGCAGCAACCACCAGTTCTCGACCCAGCTTGGTAAACATTTTGCCCTTTTGGGCATCAGCCTTACCCTTTTTATGTTTAATGTTTGCCCACTTTGAATGTCCTGACATATCAAATCCCCCTTATACTAATCTTAAATAGTTTAGCATAAGCCAATTTCCCTTGTAAAGCAATATTGAGTCTGTAGATAGTAAACAGGGGTAACAAAGGGGGGCAGGTTTCTCGTTTCGGGGTGATTACCCGAAACAAGAAACCTGTCCCCCTGTTTCACTTGTTTGCTTAATTCTTGGTGGTGAATAGTTCAGTGCTCAAGTAACGCTCTCCAGTATCAGGAGCTATAACAACAAGGTTTTTTCCCTCACCTAAAGTTACAGCTACTTGAAGAGCTGCACTAACAGCGGCTCCTGACGAAATACCTACTAAAATTCCCTCTTCGCGTGCCATGCGTCGTGCTGTATCTAAGGCATCCTCATTACTTACCTGAATAACTTGATCTAAGATAGTTTTATTTAATACTTCCGGGATAAACCCGGCACCAATTCCCTGAATTTTGTGCGGCCCTGGGCTACCTCCAGAGATAACCGGAGACGCAGCTGGTTCCACGCCAACCAGCATTATTTCTGGAAGACGGGTTTTTAGAACTTCACCCACCCCAGTTATTGTCCCCCCCGTGCCGATTCCAGCGACAAATGCATTAATGTCCTTCAACTGGTCGAGAAGTTCTAAAGCAGTACTTCTCCGATGGGCTTCTGGATTAGCAGAGTTCTCAAATTGCTGAGGCATAAAGTAATCGGGGTTTTCGCCAAGTATCCTCTTAGCCTCTTCAATTGCCCCATTCATTCCCTTTGCTCCCGGCGTCAGAACAAATTCTGCACCATAAGCAGACATCAACATCCGTCTTTCAACACTCAAGGAATCTGGCATGACAACAATTAAACGATAACCTCGAGCTGCCGCGATCATAGCCAATCCAATTCCCGTATTCCCACTTGTCGGCTCAATAATAGTTCCTCCGGGACGGAGCACTCCGCGTTCCTCAGCATCCTTGATCATTCCCCAAGCAATACGATCTTTGATGCTCCCACCTGGATTAAAAGACTCAACTTTAACATAAATGTTGGCCATTCCTGGCTTAACCATCCGCTGCAGACGAATCAAAGGGGTCTTCCCTATCAAATCTGTTACATTATCAACAACTCTCATATCAAATACCCCATTTCATATCAATTTAGTATGCTTTAATAATAGCAACTGATGGCTTATTTGTCAAACCATAGACTTCGAGGTCTTTAGATTTTTGCCTCGTGCCTCGAACCTCGAAATTTTTCATATTACCCCTTTAGTCGTTCCTCTACTTCCATCACCAGTGCTTCAATCTGATGAGGCAGAGGGCTGCGAGGAACGCCTAGGAGTAGAATATTTCCACGCTGGATCGGGAGAAGTAACTTGTCCGCCTTACTGGTCGAAATGGCTGTAGCCATCGTCGGGGTTATCTCGCCTAAAAGGCCATAGACCATCATAATAGCAACAGAGCCTACGATTATATCTACCCTCTCAACATTATAACAAACAGCCGACTCTCCAGAAGCCCCCTCTGTTGCACCAGCACGTAACATAGCCCCAGTTGCCAACGCATTCGTTCCCAGCGCTAGGATATTCAACTCAGGAATTCTTTTACGCAACTGTTCCACAATATGTTTACCAATGCCGCCACCCTGTCCATCAATGACTGCTATCCGCATAATACCCTCCTGATTCCTTCTCAACAAATACGGGGAAGGTGTTCACCTTCAAGCATGCCAACAATTCGTTTTCCCCCAAGGGGGGTTTCTAATAGAACGAGCCCAGACTTTCCTTCTTGAACTTGCCCAATACGAGTAGCCTCGCGCCCTAATGGATGCGCTTGCATGTTTAGGAGAACTTCATCCGCCGCTTCTGGAGCAACAATGACCAATACTTTTCCTTCATTCGCTAAGTGAAGGGGCTCAAGACCTAACATCTCACAGGCTCCTTCAACACTAGGAGAAAGCGGCAATTGTTCTTCCACTAAGAGCATACTGACTCCAGCCTGGTCTGCTAATTCGTTGAGGGTTGTCGCTACACCTCCACGGGTAGGGTCTCTCATGCATTTAACTCCTGGAATATAGAAGGCATCAATAAGTCCATTTAACGGCGCGCAATCACTAATCACCGGGGTTTGAAATTCAAGTCCTTCTCGCTCAGATAAAATCGCAATTCCATGATCCCCAATCGTTCCGGTGATGAGAATTTCATCCCCTGGCCGAATCTGTCCTGGCCCCACCAAACGATCTCTAATATACCCTATCCCAGTCGTGTTTATGAATATTTTATCCGCACTCCCGCGTTCCACAACTTTAGTATCCCCACAGACAATTACAACGCCTGCTTCAGCGGCTGTCTTAGCAACACTCTCAATAATCTTTTCCAATTCAGTCATGGGTAGGCCTTCTTCTAGAATAAGTGCCAGTGTTAAAAACTTAGGAATCGCTCCACTAACAGCCAAGTCGTTGACCGTACCACATACTGCAAGCTTGCCAATATTTCCTCCGCGAAAAAACAAAGGAGAAACCACAAAAGAGTCTGTTGTTACCGCAATCTGAGCTTGCCCAGGCAACAAAGAAGCATCATTCATCTGGTCTAAGAATGGATTTCCTAAGTGTTTCTGAAAAAGAGTTTGGATTAATTCATGGCTAAGCCGACCACCACTTCCATGGGCCACCATAATGCGTTCCATTAGTCCACACTCCTTTGTGAATATCTGTGATAGGCAGCACAAGATCCTTCTGTAGAAACCATGCAAGGTCCTACAGGTTTCATGGGAGTACAACGTTTAGCAAATAAAGCACATTGGGTCGGATAAATAACTCCTTTTAAGACCTCTCCACAACGACAGCCCGGAGTTTCAGGTGAATGAAAAACTGGCAGCGCGAATTTTTGAGCTGCATCCCAGGCACAGTATTCTTCCCGTATACCTAAGCCACTTTGAGGGATCATTCCTATGCCACGCCATGACACATCCACAGGTTGAAAAACCCGTTTAACAACCCTTTGCGCATGTGGATTTCCCTCTGCTTTAACAACACGCTTATATTGAATCTCAATTTCCGAGCGCCCCTCTGCACGCTGACGAAGGATCATAACAAGGGCTTCTAAAATATCCAAGGCTGAGAATCCAGTGACAACTCCTGGTAAACCATAGTCTTTGGCCATAAACGCAAGTGGTTCAATCCCAATAATTGAGCAAACATGCCCCGGATCAATAAAAGCATCGACCACTAATTCATCGTCTTCCGCTAACAGCTTTAAGACTGGGGGAACAATCTTGTGCATAGATAACACGCTATAATTTTCAAGGCCTTCTTGTTTTGCAGTTTCTAAACTTAAGGCAACCGTAGGCGTTGTTGTTTCAAACCCAATCCCCAGAAAAGCAACCTCTTTGTCCGGATTTTTTCGGGCTAAATCTAACGCATCTTGGGTTGAATAAACAATACGGACGTCCGCCCCTTCTGCCCTCAAAACCTGCAAATTCTTCTCTGTCCCCGGTACGCGAATCATGTCTCCGAAGGTTGCCGTAATAAGATTTGGTTGGGCAGCCAAATAAAGATAACGGTCTATATCACTGCTATCTGTTACACATACTGGACAACCGGGTCCGGAAATTAAGCGAACCGTCTCAGGTAACAAATCTCGGAGGGCATTTTTAGCTATGGCCACAGTATGTGTCCCACAAACTTCCATGATGGTAACTGGGCTCTGGGCTAAGGCTTGGATTTCTGACAAATAGTCACCCGCCTTAGCTAAAAGATCCTTACTCCCCTTCTCTTGCATAGGCATCGGCAACCTCCAATAAAAGTTCTTCAGTTTCTTTCGCGCTCTGATCATCGATAATTCCAATGGCAAACCCAGCATGAACCAACACGTATTCGCCAATCCCAGCCTCTGGGACCAAGTCAATACTGACCACACGTTCATTCCCCATCATATCTACTTTGGCAATTGAACCCTCTATCGTTACAATTTTAGCAGGAATGGCTAAACACATTTATAACACCTCATTTGCTATTAATAGTTGTCCGAAGGCTAGACCTCCATCTCCCGGTGGTAAATTTCGAGAACGCAAGACCTTAATCCCTCGTATTTGACAGTTTTTAAGCACTGCTTCTGTTAAAAGTTTATTCTGGAATACCCCTCCACTTAAGACTAGCGGGCCCTGATTTACCCCTAATCGCAAGGCTAAATCCACTATAGCCTCGGCAACGGTTTGATGAAAACGATAAGCTATTTCTCCTTGGCTCACGCCATTAAGCATGTCTTGAACTAGTTCTTCAAAGAGAGACCTGACCCCAAAGATAAGGACCCCACAGTCTACTCTTATCTCATAAGGGTAAAGTAATTGTGTGTTTTCTATCCTGCACTCCACGTCTTCCTGACGCCATTGCTGAAAAAACCTTGTACCAACACTTTCGAGTTCAATCGCAGCTTGTCCTTCATAGGTTACCTTTGTACACACACCCAATAAGGCGCTAACCGCATCAAAGAGTCTTCCCGCGCTCGAGGTTTTGAATACTTGAACGCCTGTTTCCAGCTGACGATCTAAGATTTGACGTTCAAGGCCTGAAAGATTTGTCCAGAGGGGCTCAGTCTTTTGCCACGTTTCATCCGAAAAAAGCGTTTTGAGATATGAGTAAGCAATTCGCAAGGGCTGTTTAGCACCTGCATCTCCCCCCGGAAGCCCTAAGTATTCAAGATGTGCCTTGCGTTCATACCCTGAGGAGTTACCATACAAAAATTCAAATCCCCAGATGCAATGATCCTCCCCGAAACCAGTTCCATCACAGATAACCCCTAGTGTCGGTTCAGTTTTGTCCCATTCTCCCAATACACTGACTAAATGAGCATGATGATGTTGTGCAGCATGTTTAGGCCAAGGCTGTTCCAGGGCAAATCTGGTCAGTTGGTAGTTCGGATGTTTATCATAGGCAATTGCACTGGGCTCTATATTAACGACTCTTTGAAAGGATTTAAGTTCCTGGTGATACCGCTGGAGATTTTCATACCCTTCCATATCTCCAATGTATTGACTCACAAAGGCCTTCTGTCCAGAGGCGAGGCAAAAGGTATTCTTAAGTTCTCCCCCAACACCTAGAAGTGATGTCTTAATATGGATAGTAGACATTAAAATCGGTAATGGGACATATCCGCGAGCCCTTCTAAAGAAAACCATTTGATGACCAATCATTTGAACCACTGAATCGTCACAAGGATGAAAAATATCTCGGTTGTGCA
>JADQBO010000359.1 GCA_016278585.1 Desulfosporosinus sp. | reverse complement strand
CGACAGATCATTCAAGAAGCACTGAACCAGAAAGTAGGTGACAAAAAGTGAGTAAAATCTTTGGCGGACGATATGAGGTTCTAGAGCGAATTGGTGCTGGAGGCATGGCGATTGTTTACAAGGCAAAAGATCTATTACTTAATCGAGTTGTGACCATAAAGGTGCTCCGGGAGCAGTTTGTCACAGATGAAGACTTTATTCGTCGTTTTCGAAGGGAAGCTCAGTCCGCAGCTAGCTTGTCTCATCCTAACATTGTATCGATTTATGATGTAGGTAAAGACGGGGATACGGAATACATCGTTATGGAATATGTAGAAGGACGTAATCTGAAAGAAATTATTCGTGAGTATGCCCCCCTTTCCACGGAACAATCCATAAATCTTGCCCGGCAAATCACTGGAGCTATACAAAATGCCCATGAGCACCATATTATTCATAGGGATATTAAACCCCACAACATATTAGTGACGGCGGAAGGACACGCTAAAGTCACAGACTTTGGAATTGCACGGGCCGTATCTTCAGCGACTGTGACCCATACTGGAGATATTGTAGGTTCCGTTCATTACTTGTCGCCCGAACAGGCAAAGGGGATTCAAAGTAATGAGCAATCGGACATTTATTCCCTGGGCATTGTTCTCTACGAATTGCTTACCGGCAAAGTTCCCTATGATGGTGAAACTCCCATTGCTATTGCCTTAAAACATTTACAGCAGCAGCCTGTTCCACCGAGTAAGCTCAATCCTCGGATTGGTAAAGCATTCGAAACAGTTATTATGCGAGCGATTGCAAAGTCGCCCGAACAGCGGTATTTGTCAGCGAAAGATCTGCTTGAAGATTTAAACCATATTCAGTCCGGTCGACCTATTACGTGGTCTGCTATTTCTCAAGAAGATGATTCAGAAGCAACCCAGACTCACAAAGGGATGGGTAAGGTTCTGGCACCGATCGGGATAAAAGCCTCTGTCCCTAAGAAGGTTGAAAATAAGCAGCGCAGGCTCTGGATCATTGGCGGACTCGTACTTCTCTTCACCTTGCTTGGCGGAGGGTTTTGGTTAAAAAGCTATCTAGCTGTCGAAACAACAAAAGTTCCAGATTTAATCGGCAAAACAGTGCCTGTCGCAGCGGATTTTGTAGAACAGGCTAAACTGCGTCTTGATCAAGAATTTACTTACGAGTTTAGTAATGAAGTAGAGAAGGATCGCATCATTGCTCAGGATCCCAAAGCTGATACGTCAATAAAAACTGGACGGTCCGTTAAAATTGTCATAAGCAGAGGGGTAGAAATGGGGCAATTTCCGGATGTAACGATTGGTCAGATGTCCTTGGAAAATGCTATTAATTTAATTACGAATGCTGGATTTACAGGAAAGATAAGCACTGACACTATTCCTCATACGACTGCAGCTAAAGACGCTGTTATTCGTCAAAACCCAGCACCCCTTGCGGATTGGCCTAAAAATGGCGATATTCATTTAACCCTGAGTGCGGGACCAGAATGGCAAACCATTAATATGCCAAATGTGATTGGTAGATCATCAAATGAAGCAAAAACGATACTAGTTGATCAGAATAAGCTGATTCTGAAAATAGAGACCGAGGTTTCTACCACCTCTCCAGAAGATGTGGTGATCAGAACAATTCCTAACTCAGGAGAACCGATTCAGCAGGGCTCGGAAGTTACAATGGTTGTTTCACGTGGACCTGGGCCTTTGGCTCAAGGACTAAGGGAGCAGGCAAATAATAATCGAGTAACAATAGCTCAGATCTTTGCTAACGAACCCGCTAAACGTAAGGAACAATAACCTAAGTCATGATCACAACACGATGATTGGTGAGGAATAAAATATGATCGAAGGAGTCTTACTTAAAGGGTACGGTGGATTTTATTATGTCTTTGCGGAGGACCGAGTATGGGAGTGTTCCCTGCGTGGTCGTTTTCGTGTTAAAGATCAAGAGTTTTTGCCCGGAGATCGAGTGGCAATACTACCGGAAGAGGATAAGGCGACGATAGAGTCGGTAGAGCCACGGCGTAACGCTTTAATCAGGCCTGCAATTGCCAATGTGGATCAGGCTATTTTAGTTTTTGCTATGACATCCCCTAAGCCCGATCTTAACCTTCTGGATCGTCTGTTAATCCAAGTGACCGATGCTGAGATTGAACCGATCATAGTCTTTACTAAATTAGACAAATATAAGGATAATCCTTTAGCCAATGGTTCAGAGGATTACGCCATCACAACCGTTTACCGGAATATCGGATACACTGTGTTTGAGGTTTCCAGTGAAACAGGTCAGGGGGTTGCAGAAATCGGTGCCCGTCTAACCAATAAAATTAGTGTGCTTGCCGGACCTTCGGGTGCTGGAAAATCTAGTCTCTTTAATGCCTTATCTCCTGGTAAGAAACTGAAAACAGGACATATAAGTGTTAAATCGAAACGTGGTCGCCATACCACACGTCACGTCGAATTAATGGTCTGTGCCGGCGGACTTGTAGCGGACACACCTGGTTTTTCCTCTCTCTTTTTACCGAATATGAAGCGTGCAGAGTTAACAGACTGTTTCCCAGAGTTTGCTCAACGTCGTCGCCAATGCCGTTTTAACAGTTGTCTGCATGATAAAGAACCAAATTGCGCGATTAAGGCTGCTTTAGAAAAGGGAGAAATCTCTCCCGTACGTTACGAGCACTATTTAATATTTTTAAAAGAAATCATTGAAGCAGAAAGGAAGTATTAATGTGATTCAGATGGCCCCTTCAATTTTATCTGCGGATTTTTCCCGTCTAGGAGAACAGGTGAAACTGGTTGAGGAGGCTGGTGCAGAGGTTTTACATATTGATATCATGGACGGGCACTTTGTCCCGAACCTTACCTTTGGGCCCGCCTTGGTTAAATCCATAAGAGATCATTCACGGATGCGCTTTGATGTTCATTTGATGGTTGAGAAACCGGAAAACTTTATTAAAGATTTTGCTGCGGCTGGTGCCGATCATATCACCTTTCATTTAGAAACGACTCCTCATGTGCATCGTGTCATTCAACAGATCAAAGAGCAGGGGATGACGGCTGGAATTGCCCTTAATCCAGCGACTCCACTCGATGGGTTAAAGTATATTTTGGAAGATTTAGATATGGTACTCTTGATGACAGTAAACCCAGGATATGGCGGACAAAAATTCATACCCCATGTTATTCCTAAAATTCAGGTTCTCCATCATCATCTTGAACAAAAACAATCCTCCTGTTTAATCGAAGTGGATGGGGGAATTAATCTGGAGACAGCCTCTGTGGTTGCAAAAGCTGGAGCTCATATTTTAGTGGCGGGAGCCGCTGTTTTCGCTCAACCTGATCCCCAGCAAGCACTTAAAAGTATTCGCCAGGCTGCGAGCGTAAAATAACGTGAGTAAAATTAAGATTGCTGTCTTAGCAAATGGAGAATGGGATTTGAATTGGGGAAAGGAAGCTCTCAATGAGGTTGATTTCTTGATATGTGCGGATGGGGGAGCAAACAATGCTGCCCTTTCTTCACGTATGCCTGATCTTGTGATTGGGGACTTGGATTCAATTTCACTGGAAAACTTGAAACGCTATGAAAAGGCGGGCTGTGTGATTGAACGTTATCCCTGTGAAAAAGATGAAACGGATTTAGAGTTGGCCCTTTTACGAGCTGAGGAAAAGGCACGTTTACTTGGCGAACAGGATATTTGGTTGTATGGGGCGACTGGGAAACGGATCGATCATTTCTTAGGTAATGTAGCGCTTATGCTCGATTACGCCCAAAAAGGATATCGGGTTCGCGCTGTCGACCCTAATCATGAAATGTGGATTATTCAAGGTCGGGAAGAGATCAGGGGTTCTTCTGGGCAGGAACTTTCGTTGATCTCCTTGTCGGAGACGTCGGTTGTCTCAACAGAGGGCTTATACTATCCCCTTGAGAAGGGGATTCTTCTTCAGAAACGTCCACGGGGGATAAGCAATGTTTTTCTGGGAGAGAAAGCCGGGGTTGAGGTTCATGAGGGTTGGGTCTTGCTAGTTATAGTGCGAGCGAGGGTGTGATGTTGCTCCGCTCACCCACGGCGCCGTCGCTATTGCCCTTGATTACTCGGCGAGAACGGCAAACCTCAGGGTAGTACCTGATGCGTGTCGCTCCTTGCCATCCTTGGCAAAACAGGGGGACAGGTTAAAAAACAGGGGGACAGGTTAACTGTTTCGCTAAGATGGCAAACCTCTGATCTACCCTGGCCGCGTGATAGGCTATCTTAGGCACATGCGGTACAAAACTATCCTATTCCATCGCCTATCTGTCGTTTGTTGCTATCCTTGGAACATCCATTGAAGTGCCTTGCTTTCGATACCTACCTTCTATTGCGGTGCCCTTAACTTAAACGTTTAACGTTGTTTCTTAAATAAGTAAAACCTGATAGTCCCTTTCAAACCGTCCCTGAATTTCGATTGACATTCATCTGGTGTTCATAAGAGTTAATGATTGTGTTTTAGGGAAGGCTATCTGATATACTGGATAGGTAATTAAATGTAAGTTAGGGATCCAAGTCGAGAACTGTCCCTAACTTGTTAAATATTTTTTGATAAAGGAAGTCGATTATGCAACAGGATGAATTATGGATTGGTACTATGCTTGAGGGGAATGCTCGTTGGGTTTTAGTAAAGTCCACGGATACGGTGGAGGAAGCTCGTAGGCGTCATGGAATGTCCCCGGTTGCTACGGCAGCACTGGGGAGGTTAATGACGGGAGCCTTGATTATGGCTTGTTCGCTTAAAGGGGAAGAGAGTGTTACATTGCGCTTATTGGGTGATGGTCCTTTAGAGGGAGTTGTTGCTGTTGGGAATGCGCAGGGGCAGGTGCGGGGTTATGTTCGCGAACCCCTCGTGGATTTGCCACTTAAGACTTCTGGCAAACTTGACGTAGGTACAGCGGTTGGTCGCGGTGAGTTGACCGTCAGCCGAAGTTTACAAAATGGTGAGGTTTATACAGGAACGGTTCCTATGGTTAGCGGGGAGATTGCCGAAGATCTGGTTCATTATTTGTTGACGTCTGAACAAATTCCTTCTGCCTTATTACTCGGGGTACTTGTGGAAAAAGATTATCATGTGGCTGGGGCAGGTGGGTTCTTGATTCAGCCGTTGCCTGGGGCGACTGAAGGAGACATCCGGGCTATTGAAAGCCAACTCGGGCAGTTACGAACAGGGATTAGTGAACTAGTAGCTCAGAGCGAAACTATGGACGAGCTATTGGCTCAATTGATGGGGCAGCTCTCTTATCATGTCTTAGAGCGACGTTCGATTGGATTTACTTGTACGTGTTCAAAAGAACGTTTAAGTGGCACCTTGGTGTCGTTGGGCAAAAAAGAAATAGCAGACCTGATCTCGGATGAGAAAGCCGAGATGGTTTGCCATTTTTGCAACGAACATTTTCAGTTTAATTTGGATGAGCTTCAGGAGATTTGGGAGAGGGCTTAAAACGCCCAAACTCAGGGCAATACCAGTGGACTAGGGAGTGGTAAAAATGAAAAAAGCCCGAGAAAAATGTCGGGCTTTTGATTCATTAGCTAGCGCGTTGAACTTTTCCAGAACGTAAGCATCTGGTGCAAACTTTGATCCGGGCAGGAGTGCCGTTCACAATAGCACGAACGCTTTGCAAGTTTGGTTTCCAAGTTCGCTTTGTCCGTATATGAGAGTGACTGACTTGAAATCCAGTGACTACTCCTTTGGCGCATACTGCACAAACTTTAGCCATGCGCTTTAACCTCCTTTGCAACCGAAATGACACTTATTCATTCTATCAAAAGTCTCATAGGTTGGCAAGGTTTTTATAGTGAATTTGTGTTAAGGTCCCTAGAAGTGTTCTTCTAGGGGTTAATATCTAAGTTAAATCTCTCAATTGTGTTTGGCAACTTATAGTCTCGAAAGAGGAGCAAACATTAGTTTTTACAAAAAAAATAAACTTTTCTTTGATCATTTTTGATTTCCTTGGTAAAATAGTGTCAACGTGGACGATACCGGAAGAGGAGGGTCCTTTTATGGGAAAAGAAATTATTAATCATTTAGGCAAGATTGAAATCTCTGAAGAAGTGATTTCCACGATTGCGGGTGCCACAGCAGTTGAGTGTTATGGCTTGGTCGGTATGGCCTCACGGAAAATTACGGATGGAGTTGCCGATTTGCTCAGACGGGAAAATTTGGCCCGTGGTGTTGTGGTGACTCTTAAAGACACTGAAGTTATTATTGATCTCTATATCATCGTTGGATATGGTGTTAAAATTTCTGAAGTTGCTTCTAGTGTTATGGAGCGGGTTCGTTATACCACAGAAAAGCTCACGGGATTAAACGTGTCCCAAGTGAATGTGAACGTAAAAGGTGTTCGCGTTTTAGAGTAGTCAAAAGATTAGGGGGATACGGTTTTGCGACCAGCAGCTACTAAGATAACAAGTGTTCTTGACGGACATCTATGGAAACAAATGATTGTGGCGGGGGCTAAGGCTCTTGAGTTAAAAAAACATGATGTGGATGCTTTGAACGTTTTTCCTGTACCAGACGGCGATACGGGAACCAATATGGTATTGACGATTCAGTCTGCGGCGAGGGATGCGGAAAAGGTAGCTAATCACTCTATTGGAGAAGTGGCTGCGGCAGCTTCGATGGGATCCTTAATGGGTGCTCGCGGAAATTCAGGGGTTATTCTTTCTCAGCTTTTACGTGGAATTGCTAAGGGGTTTGAAGGGTTGCATACAGCAAACTCTCTTCAAGTCGCGCTAGCGCTACAAGCGGGCGTGGATACAGCGTATAGAGCGGTTATGAAACCTGTAGAGGGCACAATCCTGACGGTTTCCAAGGAAACTGCGCGAGCAGCCTTAGTGATGGCCAAGAGTGGTGGATCCCTAATAGAAACCCTACAAGAAGCCCATGAAAAAGGGCTCAAGTGTTTAGCGAAAACACCTGATATGTTACCAGTGTTAAAACAAGCGGGGGTAGTGGATGCCGGAGGGCAAGGATTCCTCATTATCATAGGAGGATGGATTGCAGTATTAACTGGAGAAACGCTCATATTAGATAGTTTGGACGACGATCAAACCCTACCGAAACCACACGTCCAGGAATCCTCTGAAATTAAGCGAGAGTTTATGCAAGTCGAAAGCCTTGACTATCCTTATTGTACGGAATTTTTGGTCAAGGGTACTGATTTACGTGTTGAACAAATAAAACAAGATTTATTTGACCGTGGAGACAGCCTTCTTGTTGTAGGAACACCCGAAGTGGTGAAGATTCATGTACACGTCAAAAATCCAGGTAAAATCTTAGATTATGCTATACAATGGGGTTCCCTCCACGAAGTACAAATTCATAATATGTTAGAGCAAAATGAGAATATGGCTCACGCTGGCAAAAAAGAAGCAACAACAGATGCCTTACAAGGGGACATAAAGCCAGAAAAGGAAGACCAGCCGCTGAAGGAGTCTGGGTTAGTAGCCGTTGCGATGGGACAGGGAATCGCAGATGTTTTTTTAAGCCTAGGTGCTGATGAAGTTGTGTTTGGTGGACAAACCATGAATCCAAGTACGGAGGACCTCGCGGAAGCCGTTCGTAAGGTTCCCGCACGACAAGTTTTTATTTTGCCGAACAATGGCAATATTGTCATGGCTGCCCGTCAAGTTAAAGATGTTGTTCAGGATCGTCAAGTGCATGTGGTTCCTAGTAAATCGATACCCCAGGGTATTGCTGCTTTACTGAGCTTTAGTAGTGATGGAGAGATTGAGCAAACCATGAAAAATATGGAGCGAGGGCTAGGCAGTGTTCGCTCTGGAGAAGTGACGTATGCAGTCCGGGATTCCCAATATGGAGATTTAACAATTTCGGACGGAGATATTTTAGGATTAATAGAAGATGTCATTGTTACCACGGGGAAATCTATTAATGAAGTGGCACAAGCAACGTTGGAAAAAATGGAATGGAAAACCCATGATCTGGTTACAATATTTTACGGAGAAGAAATAAAACAAGAAGAGGTTGAACGTCTCCAGGATTGGCTTAGAGAGGAGAATCCAAACATCGAAGTTGAGATTCATCCCGGTAGGCAACCGCTCTACTATTATATCTTTGGTGTGGAATAGGTTAACCTCCGGAATTTTTTCCGGAGGTTTTTTCGATTTTCTAGATAGAAAAAGGGTTAGTTGCAATTAAACGGCATAGGAACTGCTAGTGTATGCCAAGGATTTTATGCGAGTCTAGGCCTGCACAAGTCAAGTTTACTATAATAGGGGGGAAATCGTGGGAAAGAGTAATGTATTTTATCTTTTAGGACCCATCATGGTTGGTCCGTCTAGTTCACACACGGCTGGTGCAGTTCGCTTGGGAGGAATGGCTAGAAAGATATTGGGGGAGCAACCGGTAGAAGGAACGATTTTTCTGCATGGTTCGTTTGCAAAAACGGGGAAGGGGCATGGGACAGATCTAGCGTTACTTGCAGGACTTTTAGGCATGTCTCCGGATGACGAACGTATACCGGATGCGCCCAAGTATGCCAAAGAACGGGGTCTATATGTTAATTATGAAATAACAGATCTGGGAGATGTTCATCCTAACTCTGTAAAGTTTAAGTTAATCGGTAAATCAGGTGGACATGTTCAGGTAATTGGCTCATCCATTGGGGGAGGAAGCATTGTCATTCGTGAGATCAATGACTTTCAAGTGGAAATTCGGGGGGACTATCCCACATTGGTAATCCTGCATCAGGATCTCCCGGGATTAGTAGCCCAAGTGACCCTTCTTCTAGCAACGGCTCAAATAAATATTGCCAGTATGCGGGTTTCACGTGAAAAGAGGGGAGCACAAGCCCTGATGGTTTTAGAGACTGATCAAACGATTGAGGATGCTGTCCTAGATCTAATGAGAAAATTACCCAGAATAAAGCAAGCAATGGCTATTGAGCCTTTATAAATAGGGGGATAACAGTATGCGTGCCTATGAAGATTGGGTTTTTGAGGCTGAAACTAAAGGACTAAAATTAAGTGAAGTCATACTCAGAGACCAAGTGGAAGAGTTGGAACAAACGGAGCAAATGCTGTTCCAACGAATGAGCACTAACCTTGAGGTGATGAGAGAGTCCGTAGAAGCAGGACTAATAGGGGAACGACGATCTCTATCCGGTCTGGTAGGCGGGGACGCAGTCAAAGTAGAGAACCGTCGAAAGGACGGTGCTAGCTTGGTTGGAGATCTAGTGAGCGGGGCTATAGCTAAGGCGCTTGCTGTAGCTGAAGTTAATGCTTGTATGGGTAAAATTGTTGCTGCACCAACAGCAGGTTCATGCGGGGTACTTCCAGCGGTTTTATTAACGGTTGAGGAGACTTGTCAAGTTTCAGAGCAAGACCTTTTACTTGCTCTTTTTACAGCAGCGGGATTAGGGATGATTCTTGCGGAGCGAGCCAGCGTTTCTGGCGCTGAGGGCGGATGTCAAGCTGAAATAGGGTCTGCTGCGGCTATGGCCGCTGCAGCGGCAGTGGAACTGGCAGGAGGATCTCCGAGACAGACCGCGGATGCTGCCGCGATTGCTATGAAATCAATGCTGGGTTTGGTCTGTGATCCTGTGGGCGGTCTTGTGGAAGTTCCCTGTGTTAAACGAAATGCAACCGGGGCAACGATTGCTTTGGCGGCGGCTGAGATGGCCCTTTCTGGTGTGAAGAGTATGATTCCAATTGATGAGGTTATTGATGCAATGGGTCTGATTGGGAAACAAATGCCCTGTACTTTGAAGGAAACAGCCCAAGGGGGACTAGCAATTACCACAACGGGGCGACGAATTCAGGCTGATTTTTTATGAAACTATCTCAGGTTCAATTAGTCTTAAAGAATTTCCAGCGGGCCCTATTGGCAGAGGAGAAACAAGGGTTTACAAATGCCGGGGTATTGGGAGGATTCAATGTATTTTTACGGGGGATTATTCCACGGCTTGAACAATTATTTCCCAACAAGGATATGGATTTGCTGAGAAAATTGGCTCAGAACTATTTAACTTCAAGCCCGCTCCGGCGCAGAGAAACCTTTGCAGAACTTCGCCGTTTCATGCAGGAAATTACAATTGAAGCTCAGGATGTTGTTTCCCAGGGCGGATTACCTCAAGACGATCGAAAACAATTTGTGAAGCGGGAAGTACTGGAGAACCCTAAATTACATGAACAGGAAACCGTAAAAATTGGACAAGTTGATCAACATCAAAACCTGCGACAAAAACATCATATTATGAATCAAGAAAAACCTTTGCAGCAAGATCTAAAAGGATCAAAAGGCAAAAGCACTTTACGGACTAGGCCCTTGCAATACCTTAAAGGGGTTGGTCCGGAAAGAGCCAAGCAGCTTGAGCAGCTTGGGATACATAATGTCCAAGACTTGCTACAATATTATCCTCGTCGGTACGAAGATCGCCGTAAGCGGATGATAGCAGAGTTACAAGACGGAGAACTGGCGACAATAGAGGGCAATGTAGTAGCGGGGCATGTGACAAATGGAAAGATAAAAGTGGTCAAGTTAAGCATCGAACAAGAGGGACGTTTAATCCAAGCCACATGGTTTAACCAAGCATTCATTCTTAAGCAATATCCGGTAGGAACACAAGTAGTAGTAACGGGAAAGGTCCGCTGGCAGCAACAGATACCTGAAATTTTAGCCACAGATATTGAAAAGAGCAGTATAGGTAGTCATCTGATGGGGACTTCTGACCTCGGTACACAAACCATTTTGCCGGTTTATTCAGAGACGGCACGCTTATCCTCAAAAGTAATACGTAGTTTGATCCAAGGTATTTTAGGAGAGGTAGAGGCAGAGTTTCCAGAGATCCTACCTCAAGGAGATTTTCAAGAATGGATGGAGCGACCCAAAGCCCACCGAGAGATTCATTTCCCGAAGAGCTATAGTAGTCTCTCCCAAGCAAGAGAACGCCTGGTTTGGGAGGAAGTTCTTTTTTTGCAATTAGCGGTTGCTGGACTACGTCAGGGCATGGTGAAGGTAGGCAGCCCTCCACTGCTAGGTGGGGAGGAGTTGAGTCAGAGTTTTTTAAAGGGACTGCCCTTTAAACTAACAACAGCTCAACAGCGAGTGATCCGAGAAATAGTTCAAGATCTTAAAAGACCGCAAGGAATGGCCCGCTTAGTTCAAGGGGATGTTGGATCCGGTAAGACCGCAGTTGCCATGGCTGCGTTGTTACGAGCGGTTGGCTCAGGGTATCAAGGGGCTATGATGGCTCCTACTGAAATTTTGGCATTACAACATTTCCAATCACTTGAGAAAGTGTTCACTCCTTTGGGGATTTCGGTTGTATGTTTACTGGGGAGTCAGAACAAACGTGTACGAGAAGGGATTTTGGCCGAGATAGCGGACGGCCGAGCCCAGATCGTTGTGGGGACCCATGCCTTGATTCAAGAGTCG
>JADQBO010000273.1 GCA_016278585.1 Desulfosporosinus sp. | reverse complement strand
AGCAGCCTCTGCGGCAGCTTCCATGTTAGGTGCTCCTTTAATGCATGATTTTGCAGTTGTTAGCTTAAGTGATCTATTAACCCCTTGGGAAGTCATTGAAAAACGAGTGCGCTTAGCAGCTGAAGGAGATTTTATATTTGCCCTTTATAACCCAAAAAGTAACGGACGTCCGCACCATATTGAGACTGTACAGGAGATTATTTTACGTTACCGTCGCCCTGATACTCCAGTGGGTCTTGTTCGAGAGGCATTGCGTGGGGAGGAATCAAGCGTTCAAATCACAACCTTGGCTGATTTTACGAATCACCCCATTGACATGCTGACAACCGTTATTATCGGGAACTCTCAAACTCGTATTGTTGGCCCTTATATGGTGACTCCTCGAGGGTATAAACTGTGAGACTTTTGGTCTTAGCAGGAACAGAGGATGGGCGTTTACTTGCAGAGGCACTAAAACAGCGTGGACACGAGATCTTAGTATCAACCCTGACGGCCTATGGTGCAAATTTGGTCAGAGAACAAGGGTTGAAGGCCCGCTCGGGAGCAATGGATCCTGAGAGTCTTACGGACCTTCTAAAAGCTAATGACTTTGCAGCTTTAGTGGATGCAACTCATCCCTTCGCGATACAGGTAAAAGAAATGGCCAAAAAAGTCTGTGCAAATCTAGTAATACCGTATCTTCGCTGGGAGCGCTCAGCCCTAAACCTTGAGGATCATCCCCTTCTTCAGTGGGCTGAGAACCTATCAAACGCAGCTCAAATTACAGCCAAGTTAGGACAACGAATATTGCTAACGACCGGAAGTAACGGGTTGCCTGAATGGGTATCTCATCCTTTAATGAAGGACAAAATTCTCTTTGTTCGCGTTCTACCAACCTCTGAAGTGTTAGTGCGCTGTGAATCATTAGGCCTCAAACCTAACCAAATCGTTGCTGCTCAAGGTCCGTTTTCTCAAGAGTGGGATGAAGCGATGTTCAGACAATTAAAGATCGAGGTCGTGGTAGCCAAAGAAAGTGGAAAAGTAGGCGGAACTCTAGAAAAAGTCCAGGCTTGTCTCAATTTAAACATTCCATTGGTTATTATAAAACGACCAGTTGCTGAACAAGATTAAAATAGTCGAACATTTACCCAATTTATTAAGGATTTGGAGGAAATAATATGAAATCGGAAATTATTATATTAGGGCACGGTAGTCGCCGAGCAGAAGCTAACCAAGGGCTATTAGTAGTTGCCGAAAAAGTGAGTCGCTTAATGGGACAACCGGTAACCCCTGCCTATATGGCCCACGATCACCCCAGCCTTCCTGAAGCAGTGGAAGCAAAAATTCAAAGTGGTGCCTTAAGTATCGTTGTGATGCCGCTCTTTCTCTTTCGTGGAATTCATGTGACGGAGGATATCCATGAGGAATTACGTGAAATTCGTGAACAACATCCGAACGTTGAGATCATCTTTACTAGAGAACTGGGAGCTGATGACGGTATTGCAAGCTTAGCCAGCCATCGCATTAAGGAGGCTTTAGGCGAATGACAGCAGACTTCATTTTAGACCCAGGACAAATTGAAGCGGAGAGTATGCGTATTATACGGGCTGGATTGACCCGCCCTTGGCTGGAAGCAGACTATCCAGTTGTCGAACGTATCATTCATACAACAGGGGATCCTTCCTTAGAGTCGTCGATTGCGATTCATCCAGAAGCTATTACTTATGGGCTTAAGGCTCTTAGGGAGGGAGCCAATGTTATTACGGATGTTGAAATGGTCCGTGCAGGTATCTCTAAGGAAAAACTCAAATCATTGGGTGGAACGGTAGAATGTTTCTTGAATTCTCCCGGGGTTCCCGAACAAGCTAAAGCATGGGGAATCACACGCTCGATGACCGCCTTCCGTATGAATGCGGACCGTCTACGTGGTTCAGTTGTGGCGATCGGTAACGCCCCAACTGCTTTAATCGAAGTTTTACGGTTAGCTGAAAATCCAGCGACTCGCCCTGCTTTGATCGTGGGAATTCCCGTCGGTTTTATTGGAGCAAAAGAGTCTAAGGATTTACTTTGGGAACATCAGGAGTTCCCCTCAATTACAGTACTAGGGACTCGCGGAGGAAGCCCTATCGCTGCAACTGTGGTTAATGCTTTGATTAATACAGTCTTAAAACTTAAGAAATAATTCAGTAAGCTTGTCTAGTTAAGCTGGACTCAAAAAATCTTGTCAAATTCTAGTCTCGCCGATGCAGGACGAGCAGGTTTAGAAGTTTGCAGTTACAAGTGGAATCACTAGAACCGTCCCTACGTTTACGTTCCTACACTTATGGAATCACGAGAACCGTCCCTACGCTTACTTCGCTTACCTAAGAAAAAGAGGTGATTATCATGTCTTCAAACAATCAATCAACAGCCAAACTTATGATCCAAGGAACCTCTTCAAGCGTTGGAAAGAGCGTATTGGCTGCTGCATTTTGCCGGATATTTTATCAAGAAGGATATCACGTAAGTCCTTTTAAAGCACAGAATATGGCTCTTAACTCATTTGTTACCATAGAAGGTGGAGAGATGGGGCGAGCTCAGGTGGTTCAGGCTCAAGCCGCAGGCGTTGAACCAGAAGTACGAATGAACCCAATTTTGCTTAAACCCAGCGGGCCAACTGGATCACAGGTTGTCATTATGGGCAAGTCCCAAGGGAATGTGACGGCTCTGCGTTATCATGGAGAATATCAACGTATGACATGGCCGTATGTGACCGAGGCACTTCACGGATTGATGCAGGATTATGAAATTGTGGTGATCGAAGGGGCAGGAAGTCCAGCTGAAGTTAATCTTAAATCAAATGATATCGTTAATATGCGAGTTGCTAAGGAAGTTAATTCACCAGTCTTGCTGGTGGCAGATATAGATCGTGGTGGGGCATTAGCCTCTGTAGTGGGGACTTTAGAATTGGTGGAACCCGAAGAACGAGCTCTAATCAAAGGGATTATTTTCAATAAGTTTCGTGGGGAAATTAAACTTCTTCAACCGGCCCTGGATTTCATTGAAGAAAGAACCGGAATCCCAGTAGTAGGGGTTGTTCCTTATTTTAAGATTCGAATTCCAGACGAAGATTCCGTAGCTTTAAACGAAGCAGACGAAAAACCATCGGTTTCCTTAACGGATCAATTGGACGTTGCAGTGATTCGGTTACCCTACATTTCAAACTTTACAGATTTCGATGCGCTTCAAGATGAACCAGATGTTGTGCTGCGCTATGTCACTGATCCTGGGAATTTGGGAAAACCGGATCTACTTATTATTCCAGGCAGCAAAAACACTCTAGCGGATTTACGGTTTCTTCACGAGAGTGGTTTAGGGACTCAGATTCATACCCTTTGTGAAAAAGAGGTTCCCGTCATAGGGATTTGTGGTGGCTATCAAATGATGGGGCGCTTGGTAAAGGATCCGTTACATACGGAGTCCGAGCTTGAAGAGGTATTAGGCCTTGGTATTTTGCCAATGGTGACGGAATTCTATCCTCAGAAACATACCGTTCAGAGTAAGGGGACTATCCTGGCCGATCAAGGCTTTTTTAAGGCCTGTACCGGTGAAACAGTGGTTGGGTATGAGATTCACATGGGACGAACCACCATGGATGAAGGGTGTTCACCCCTATTTAATTTAACCTCGAATGGAGACTCAAATGTCGATGGCATGCAGGTAGGAAGTGCTTATGGAACCTATTTACATGGAATTTTTGATAATGACAGTTTGCGTACATCCCTTCTCAACTGGCTATGGCAGCGTAGAGGCTCCCAAAGACTTGTAGAAGCGTCACTTTCTCAAGCAGCACTTCGTGAAACAGCCTTTAATGAATTGGCAGAAGTCGTGCGCCAAAACGTTAATCTTGAACAGGTTCGAGCCATTATGGGTTTAAAGGCAAAAACTTAGGGAAAGACCGGGTAATTAAATCATGGAAACGCTTAATTTTTTGGGGGCGGTTCTTCCGGTCACAATTCTGATCGGGTTTATTCTAGACCAAGTTATTGGTGATCCACGCAGTTGGCCGCATCCTGTGGTAGGGATTGGCAACCTGATTAGCCTTTTAGAACGCAAACTTAATCACGGGTCCCCTAAGGTGCGTCGCCGTAACGGGGTCTTGCTTACGTTTTTAATAGTAGGCGGAAGTTATCTGCTTACTTGGGCTGCTGTTTCAGCAGCGAATCTAGTACATCCCCTATTAGGTTTAGCAATAAGTGCCTACTTCATTTTCACAACGTTAGCGTGTAAGTCTCTTTTAGAGGCTGGGCAAAGTGTCCTAGTTCCTTTACTAAAAGGGGATTTGAAGGAGGCGCGTACCAGGCTTTCCTGGTTAGTTAGCCGTGATACTTCGAACCTTTCTGAAGCAGAGATTGCTCGGGGAACCGTTGAGACACTTGCAGAAAACTTCGTTGATGGGATTTTATCTCCACTTGTATACGCGGCTCTGGGCGGAGCGCCCTTAGCGATGGCCTTTAAAGCAGTCAGTACCTTGGATTCCATGGTTGGTTACAGGAATGAACGGTATGAAGCCTTTGGCTGGTTCTCGGCTCGAACAGATGATTGGGCGAATTACGTTCCAGCGCGTTTATCCGTTCCAATCTTACTCCTCGCAGGCTGGGTGAGGGGAATGTCTGTAAGTCACGCCTACCGGATGTGGAAACGTGATGCCTCCGGTCATCCTAGCCCTAATGGTGGAAATCCGGAAAGTGTGGTTGCCGGGTTACTTGGTATTCGCCTAGGTGGTATTAATATTTATCATGGTCGGACGCACCACCGGGCAGAGATGGGAGAGGCGCTCCATCCCGTAACCTCTAAAGACATCGTTCGCTGCCGTCAACTGGTACAAACGGCGACTTGGATATCCCTGATACCGATACTCATTGCAGCTTATATAGTCATTCATTTTTAGCAAGCGCAACCTTTGTTGCGGAGAGGTCAAGAGTGTAAGCATCGAATGGAAGGGAGATACAGCATGAAGATTCCACGGATTGTCCTAGCAGGAACGCATAGTGGAGTGGGAAAAACAACCATTGCTACAGGGTTGATGGCGGCTTTGAAAAATCGCGAGCGTCCCATCCAAGGATACAAAGTCGGACCGGATTACATCGACCCCAGTTATCATGCGGCAGCTACGGGAAGGGCTTCCCGCAATCTTGACCGCTGGCTGTTGGGCGAACATCTTCCTTCCGTCTTCGCTCAAAGTGTTAAGGATCATTGGGCGGTTATTGAAGGTGTTATGGGCATGTTTGACGGTATGAGCGGAACGGCTGGTTTTGGGAGTACAGCAGATGTTGCTAAACTTCTACAAGCTCCGATAATCTTGATTGTTGATGCATCCTCAATGTCACGTAGTGTAGCTGCTCTAGTACACGGGTTTAACTCCTTTGACCCCCAGACCAGGGTTCAAGGGGTGATCCTTAACCGCGTTAAATCGGTGGCACAGGAAAAAATATTAAGAGAAGCACTCAGTGATTTACAGATTCCAGTCCTTGGAGTACTTCCGAAAGAACTTTCATTACACCTTCCAGAACGCCATTTAGGGTTGATTCCCGTGGGGGAAGGTGGAGTACTAGAAGGGTTTATAGAGACTCTTTCTGATTTAATAACCAAACATGTTGACTTGGATCAATTAGAAAGCCTTATGCTTGGTGCCCCCGAATTTAGTGAACCATTTTTATCTAAAGCGACAAAGAACATAAAGGTTACTAATAAAGCTCAGCATCATAAATTTAGATTAGGTTTGGCGAAGGATGAAGCGTTTCTTTTCTATTATCAAGATGCATTAGACCTTGCAGAACGTTTAAACTCGATCATTGTCCCATTTAGCCCCTTACACGATCAGGCTGTTCCTCATGACCTTGATGGTATTTTCTTAGGCGGAGGTTTTCCGGAACTTCATCTTAAACGTTTAAGCGAAAACACGTCATTTATAGACTCACTACGCGCTTATTCGGCGAGTGGTAAACCAATCTATGCTGAATGTGGAGGGTACATGTATCTCGGTAAGTCTATCAAGGATTTTCAAGGAAATGAGCTCCCTATGGTGGGTCTTATTCCTATGAAGGCCGAAATGACAAAACGTTTGCAGGGAATAGGATATCGTAGGGGAGTCTTTCGTCAGGATAATTTTCTGGGTCCATGTGGGTCTGAAGTTCAGGGGCATGAATTCCACTATTCTCGTGTAGTTTATGATAAAGCATATCCTCCTGCCTACGAATTGTTTAAAGCAGATCAAACGGATCGAATAGAAGGATATGCTCACGATAATATTATCGCTTCCTATTTACACCTTCATTTTTCGGGACATCAAGAATTGCTCCAACATTGGTTTGCTTCCCGTTCTGGGAGAACAGAGTTATGATAACCGTTTATACTGGGCAAGGAAAAGGGAAAACAACATCTGCCCTCGGAGAAGCTATTCTTGCATATTCCCAAGGGAAACATGTTTTAATGGTACAATTCCTAAAAGGGAGTACTTATAGTGGTGAACTCATTGGGCTTAATCGTTTAGCGATTCCTATTATCCAATTTGGAGTGGGTTGCCGCTGGGCGGGGATGATCCGTACTGGTCTTAAACACTGTACAGGGTGTGGGGAATGCTTTCGACAAAACCGCAATCCGGAGATTGGCTTAGATTTGGTTCAACAAGCCTATGATTTTGTAGCGGGTGAAGTTGAGGCGGACACCTACCAAGTCATTATATTAGACGAAATAAGCCATGCTTTAAACCGCAGTTTTTTAGACTTAAGTCAACTGAAAGAGCTTTTATTGACCAACGCTTCCTTGGACTGGATACTTACGGGTCGTGGAATGCCTGGTGCCTTAGAATCTTTAGTGGACAATTGGTATGACCTTAACTCGCTAAAACATCCTTTCTCGAAAGGAGTTAGCAGTCGTAGGGGGATTGAGTATTAATGGATTTCGCTGTCGGGTTAGTCCGATGTCCGGGAACGTGTGGAGAATGGGTACAAGGGGCTCGAAGAGGAGTTCCATTTCTTGTGGATTGTCCCATTGATCGATTTTCGGAGGCTAGGGTGGCATTGAGCACGCAAGCTACTGGCTGGGATCTTCCCCTAAATAAAATAAAAGCTCTCCAAGTATTGGAATTAATTAAAGAAAATTTAAGGCTTCCTACATTAGGGGGTAAAGTTGATTTTTTTCAGCAGCTTCCGGAAGGTAAAGGAATGGCAAGCTCAACGGCTGATATTACTGCTGTGGCTGCCGCTGCCTTAATTGCCCTTGGAGAAGATCCTCTACCAGAACGCTTGGCGAAGTTTGCTTTACGGATTGAACCAAGCGACAGCGTAATGTTTCCTGGGATTACGGAAATTGAACATGTTCAGGGACATAATCACCGCGTGCTGGGATCCTCTGTCCCCGCCCTGTTTTTGGCCTTGGATTGGGGCGGAGCGATCGATACGAACATGTTTAACGCACGACCAGGGCTGGCAGAACACTATCGACGTTATGAATGTGAAATTGAGAGGGCGTATCGGTTAGCCCGTGAAGGGATAGATCAAAGGGATTTAGAAAAATTGGCAACTGCAGGAACCATCAGTGCCCGATGTAATTTGGAAATCAATGATAAATCATTCTTCGAGCCCTTCTTGAACTGGGTTCGTCAAAAAGGAGGACTCGGTGTGGTGACTGCTCATAGCGGTACACTGTTAGCCGGGGTATTTCCGCAAAACGCCTTTTCTAGCGAGGAAATCCGTAAAAACTTAAAGCTTGAAGCACAGCAACAGTTCGCACCCGCCTACCTAGATCTTTTTCATAGTCACCCGGGTGGAATTATGGTCACTAAATCGTAAATTACTAATACGGGGGGATACTATGCACGGTGGAAATCTCCGCAGAGCTCAGGAATTGTATGGCATCGAGTCATTTATTGATCTCTCCGCAAATATTAACCCTTTTGGACCGCCCCCCGGGGTTTGGTCTTCATTACAAAAGGGCATGAGAGATATCGTGAATTATCCAGATCCCGAAAGTATTGCTTTAAGAAAGACCCTTTCCAACCATCTAGATCAACCAATTGAAACGATTATGGTTGGAAATGGGGCAGGTGAATTAATATTCACAATAGTGCAAGGGTTAAAACCAAAGAAAGTTGCCATTCCAATCCCAACGTTCAGTGAATATGAACGGGCTGCACGTTCGGTTGGGTCGGAAGTATGCTATATTCCACTAGGCCCTGAGGGCTGGGCAAAGTTTAATCGAATGGATGAAGAAAGTGAAGACCCCAAAGATGAGGGTGAGCTTGACCAGATTTGGAGTGACCTTCTCAACGGCTGCGACTTACTCTTTCTTTGTTCTCCCCATAATCCGACGGGGAGTTTTCTTAAGATAAACACGTTTGAACGACTTCTAAGAGTTACTAAAAAAATAGGCTGTAAAATCCTCTTTGATGAGTCTTTCCTTGATTTTCTACCGGATGAGTATCGTAAGTCCTCACGTGACTATTTGGCTGTAAACGAGCATCTCATAGTTTTATATTCCTTAACAAAGTTCTACAGTCTACCGGGGTTACGATTAGGTTCGGTCTTTGCACACCACTCTTTACTGGCTACGTTTGAACAATACCGTGATCCTTGGTCGGTAAATGTTCTGGCTCAGCATGCCGGGATAACAGCCCTAGAGGATTTAAACTACCCGGAAGAAGTGCGAGAAAAATTGAGAGAGAGTCGCTTGTATTTTTACCAGGAATTTGCCCTAGGCGAATTTGACAAGTTAAAACTTTGGCCGACTGCTGTTAATTTTGCTTTGATCGAGGTTTTGGATCAGACGTCAGGGGAGTTGATTCATCATCTGGGTCGTCTGGGGATACTTGTACGGGACTGTACTAGTTTTGAAGGTCTTTCGGGCAATTTCATTCGGGTCGCGATCAAGGACATGTTTGTTATGGAACGGCTGATTGAAGGTTTAAAAGGATTCTTTGTTTGGCAGACAAAGCAAGGGACCCTTGGTTAATTAAAGTTATGTATCCTAACTTGTTTACAATATTACGGTTATCATTCGACTACAATTGTTAATTTTGGAGATAATTAAGTTCTATGAACTAATTTGTCGTTCACGTTTAACTAAGGATCGGGTGATTTACTATGATATGGTATTTTTTGTTGTTCACAAACCTTCTTCAGGTCTTAATTCTTGGGAGAGTAATACTTTTAGAAAATCGGACTCCAGTAAAAACAATGGCTTGGCTTTTTGTACTCGGTCTTCTTCCTCTGTTAGGATTCGCTCTTTATATAGTGTTGGGACGAAAAACTCAGAGCTCGTTGTTCTGCAGGAAACACATACCAGACAATCCATTAGCTAGAACGATTAGTCAGCAGCAAACTGATCTCAAATACGGAGAACTAATCTCTAACCAAACTACAATATTGGATAAGAAACTCGTAAGTCTTCTATTAAATGGAGGTTTTGCACCTTTAACGTCTCATAATCATATAGAAGTTCTTTTGAACGGTAGAGAGAAATTTAAGGTGTTGTTTAACGCCTTAGAAGGAGCAAGCCATCATATACACCTTAGTTATTTCATCTTCAAAGACGATGAAATCGGTGAAGATGTCTTAAAGATTTTAGCTCGTAAAGTTACTGAAGGAGTGGAAGTTCGCGTTCTCCTTGATGGAATGGGAAGCCTTTCAATCTCCGGCGGTTTTATAAAAAGTATGAGAAAAGCAGGGATTCAGGCAGAATGGTTTTTCCCGATACGATTTCCCTATCTAACCTCTAAGCTAAACCTTCGTTACCATCGCAAAATTGTCGTTGTGGATGGACGAACAGGCTTTTTGGGAGGACTCAATATTGGAGATGAATACTTATCTCGCGATTCAAAATTAGGGTTTTGGCGTGATACACATATAAAACTAGTTGGGGAAGCTGTTCATACCCTCCAATCAATTTTTTTAAACGATTGGTATTTTGTTACTCGTCAAAAGTATAACGGAGTCAGTTATTACCCTCAAACTAACATTTCGCAGAATCTGCCTGTCCAAATACTTGCCAGTGGACCAGATTCTAATTGGACATCGATTTTGCAGAGTTTTTTTAGCGCTATAACTATGGCGCGGCACAGTATCTATATAGAAACCCCATACTTTATCCCAGATGAGAGCTTGATCATGGCTTTAAAGACAACTGCACTCAGCGGTTTAGACGTGCGGCTTATTGTACAAGGAATGCCAGAAAGCAAATTGACGTATTGGGCAATGCATTCATATTTCGAAGATTTACTCAAGGCTGGCGTAAAAATATTTCGATATATGAGGGGAACGCTTCATGCCAAGATTCTCCTTATAGACAATAAGCTGGCGTCTGTTGGGTCTGCTAATATGGATCTTCGAAGTTTTCTTCTTGATTTTGAGATCTGTGCTTTTATTTATGACCAATCCGTGACTGAACACTTAAAACAAAATTTCGAGTTAGACTTAAAAGAATGCAACCAAATTGTTCTAAAAGAGTTTCAAGATCGCTCAGTCCTTCAACGATTGAAAGAATCGTGTTCCCGTCTTTTTTCACCGCTTTTATAGAGGATGTTTTAAGACGATACGAGATGACATCTTGCCTAAGTTGGCTAGGTGGCATCTTCTTTTTTGTCTTCCAACCGAAGATTTTACAGTTTAAACAAGAATATATAAAGGATTATCCTGAAATCTTTTAAATTGCATCAGAAAACGTATTATAGATACGTCTATAGGAGTAGTAAGCTTAAAAAAGGGTCTATAGAGAGCTATAGGCTTAAAAAACTATGGTATGATAGTTAAAATTAAGCTATATAGACAATTTGTTAACCTAATAAGAGAGAAGGCAAGGAGGCTGACGACGAGGTGGAGGCCAATTCGTCTTTTGATGAGACCTACGAACTATTATTCCCTTTAATTTACCGATTTGTATCGATCCGCGTGCCCAAGACCGATGTAGAAGATGTTACCGCCGAAATTATTGTGAAAGTATGGCGAGGTTTACCAAATATGAAAAAAAAGAATGCTATAAAATCTTGGGCCTTAACCATTGCATCTCATCAGATAGCCGATTACTATCGGCTAAATAAACGCAACCCTGTAATGACACTAGAAGATACCCCTAAACCCTTACCTCAGGAAATCGATCAGAGTGAATCATGGGCAACTCTCTTAAGTGTCGGCGAAGCCTTGGCAAAGCTCTCTCCTCAACAGGTTAATGTTATCCAACTACGATTGATTGAGGGCTTTAGTGCTGGAGAGGCAGCAGAAATCTTAGGAACAACCCAGCAGGCAGTGGATAGCCTTCTATACCGGGCGAAGAAAGGGTTCCGAAAAATCTACCAGGGGAACTTGGACAGAGGAGGCAGAGTCCGATGAAACGGTTTTTTACTAAAACGGATCTCACTGCTCTCTGGGAAGAGGATGGTGATTTAGAGCGTATGAAAGCATTTTTTAATTCGATCGAGGCAGATTCTGAGGGTAACG
>JADQBO010000239.1 GCA_016278585.1 Desulfosporosinus sp. | reverse complement strand
TCCTCATTAAAGGTTCGCGGGGAATGCGAATGGAAGAAATTACTGCAAAACTGGAGAGATCAGAGTAAAGGATGGAATAGACATGTCTGAGCGTTTGGTCTTGGCTGCAGGGTTAGCTCTTATCATTACATTGGTCCTGAGCCCTTTTTTGATACCGGTCTTAAGGATCCTTAAGTTCGGCCAAAATGTACGCGATGATGGCCCTAAAAGACACCTGAAGAAGGCTGGAACCCCTACCATGGGCGGTATAATTTTTCTCGTCGGTATTATTGTCAGCGCCCTGATTACGGCGGAAAAACCCACCTCTTTGGAAATGGTGACGTTGGTGGGAATTACACTAGGATTTGGATTAATCGGATTTATTGATGATTTTATAAAAGTTGTAATGCATCGTTCCTTAGGCCTTCGTGCCTATCAAAAACTTATAGGTCAGTTTGGCTTGGCTTTTATTCTGATGTGGGTTTCAGTCCATTGGTTAGGACGGGGAACGGATGTTGCCATACCATTTACATCAATACACTTAGAATTAGGCTGGTTTTACTACGTTTTAATTTCTATGGTAATCGTATTAATGGTAAACGCAGTTAATCTCACAGATGGGTTAGACGGCTTGGCCGCAGGAAGTACCATGATTTCTGGAATTGCCTATGTGGTGATTGCCCTTCTGGCTGCTGTCCATGGGGTTGCAGTTTTGGCTTATGAGACAGATATGGCAGTTTTCGCTGCTGCCTTAGTGGGGGGAACTCTTGGGTTTTTGCGTTTTAATACGTATCCTGCACGTATATTTATGGGGGATACGGGCTCTTTAGCGTTAGGTGGGGCTTTAGCAAGCTTAGCGGTTCTAACAAAGAGCGAATTTGTGTTTATAGTAATCGGTGGATTATTCGCAGCTGAGGCCCTCTCTGTGATTATTCAGGTTTTTTCGTTTCAAACCACGGGGAAACGAATTTTTCTTATGAGCCCACTTCATCATCATTTTGAACTTGTGGGATGGAGTGAGTGGAAAGTAGTCATAGTTTTTTGGACTGTCGCGTTGATTTGCGCTATTCTTGGAATTATGGGGTATATGCCAACGCTTGGGTAGGGGGGACTTTGTGAATAGAGAGAAAATGCTGTCTTATATTTTGGATTCATACCCATATCCTATTGTATTTGTCGATTGTGGCCATGTTATTAGATATCTTAATAAAAGGGCAGAATATCATTGTTATCAAGAAACGTGGCTATCGTGATTTAATTGGCAAATCCATTTTTGACTGCCATCAGAATCCTAAATCAGAGGAAATGATTAAATCTATTGTTGAAGAACGATTTGAACTGAACTTGCAAAAGTAGAGTTACAAGAGTAACGAACAATAATTGACTGGAAAATGGAGGATAGTAAACGTGGAATGGTTGAATAAACGTGTGCTGGTGATCGGTGCAGGGCTCAGTGGCCAGGCGGCTGTTCGGAAACTCCAGAGTTTGGGATCAGAGGTTTTCCTAACAGATAATCAATCGATCGAGAAACTTGCTGGTGTAGAGGAGCTTGGACTTGATCCAGGGCATTTGTTTTTAGGACAGGTTCCGGAATTAGCAGAGATTAACCCAGAACTCATTATTTTGTCTCCGGGGGTATCTCCTAAGCTTTCTCTGGTTCAAGAGGGGATTTCCGGAAATGTGGGCGTGTGGAGCGAAGTTGAGTTGGCTATGTATGATAGTCCTGCCCTTTGTGTTGGGGTAACGGGTACAAATGGTAAAACGACGACCACCACTTTAATCGGTGAGCTTGCTAAACTGACAGGTCGGCCCACAGTCGTAGCGGGTAATATTGGTTTAGCCTTAAGTGGTCAAGTTAATGGCTTGGGCGATAACAGTATTGTAGTTGCTGAACTTTCCAGTTTTCAACTAGAATTTGTCGATCAGCTTCGTGTTCATATCGGGATATTACTCAACCTTACGCCTGATCATCTAGATAGGCATGGTACCCTGGAAAAATACCTTGAGGCTAAAGCCCAAATTTTCAAGAATCAAGTTCCTACAGATCTGGCCATCTTAAATTGGGATGACCCCTTAGTTCGTAACTTAGGGTCTACATTAAAAAGCCGGGTAATTTATTTTAGTCCGACCACCTTTTTACAGGATGGAATAAGTCTTTGGCATGACCAGATCGTCTACGCAGAAAAGCAAAAGAGGACTATGATTCCCATAATTTCTCGGAAGGATCTCCAACTACGCGGGTCACATAATCTAGAAAATGTTATGGCTGCTGCGGCGGCGGCGAGAGCTTTTGGTCTTTCTTGGACTGAAATATCTGAAGGGCTCGCTCAGTTTAAAGGAGTGGAACATCGACAAGAAGTTGTGGGTTCTTTTGAGGGAGTCCTTTTCGTCAACGATTCCAAAGGAACTAATACAGATGCTGCTACGAAGGCTTTGCTAGCTTTCGATGAACCCTTGGTTTTGATAGCGGGAGGTAAAAATAAAGGACTGGATTTTCATGAGTTTATGAAAGTCGTTGGGAAAAAGGTTAAAAGTTTGGTTTTATTGGGACAAGCGGCGGATGAGATGGAGCTTGCTGCACAAGATGAAGGGGTAAAGAGGATTATCAAGGCAGTTACGTTTGAGGAAGGGGTAAAGAAGGCGATCGCGGAAGCGATTCCTGGGGGTGTAGTCTTATTATCCCCTGCTTGTACAAGTTGGGATATGTTTAAGAATTATCAAGAAAGAGGGGAATTGTTTAAGGAGTTAGTGCGTAGGCATTATAGGGAACCCATACAACAATAAAGGGGGATCTATATATGCGAAAGTACCATCGACCGGATTTGGTCTTGCTTGGAGCAATTATGGCTCTGTTAGTGATAGGGTTTATCATGGTTTACAGCTCAAGTGCTGTGAGGGGGTACATACAGTATGATGATCCCTATCACTATCTCAAGATGGAAATACTGTGGGTTACGATGGGGCTAGTAGCAATGTTTATAAGCATGTCGATAGATTTGCAATGGTTACGTAAATTTGCAAAGCCAGCTCTTATTATCGCGATTGTCCTATTAATTGCGGTTAAAATCCCAGGAATTGGACGGAGGGTTAATGGCGCTGACCGTTGGATTGGACTTGGGCCGTTGTCTATTCAACCCTCGGAAGTAATAAAACTTTCTATGGTTTTGATGATGTCCCATGTATTAGCTCTTAATCCCCATATGATTCAATCCTTTCGCAAAGGGGTTTTGCCAATTCTTGCCTTAATGGGGGTGATTGCAGGGTTAATTATGCTCCAACCTGATTTAGGTACGACCTTGGTGATAGCGGCAACAACATTTTTCATGTTGATCGCTGCCGGTGCGAAGGCTGGGCATATTCTAGCCTTGGCTGGAACAGGGTTAGGGCTAGTGGTTGCCGCTATTGCAGCTGCTCCCTACCGAATGAGACGGATCTTTGCATTTTTAGACCCCTGGGCTGATCCATTGGGAAATGGGTATCAGACAATTCAGGCCCTTTTGGCACTAGGGCCAGGTGGATTGTTTGGTTTGGGCTTAGGGCAAAGTCGCCAGAAGTTTCTCTATTTGCCGGAAAACCATACAGACTTTATCTTTGCGATGATTGGTGAGGAACTCGGTTTTATCGGTGCAACTTTGATTGTCTTACTCTTTTTCCTCTTCGCTTGGCGAGGATTTCGGGTGGCAATGAGGGTTCCAGACACGTTTATGGGTTTTCTAGCGGTTGGATTAACCGCCATGATATCAATTCAGGCAATGATTAATATGGGCGTCGTTAGTGGGGTTTTGCCGGTTACCGGAATTACCTTACCGTTTATCAGCTATGGGGGCACGTCCCTTGTTTTTACAATGTTGGGAGTTGGAGTACTTCTGAATATTTCCAAGGAAGTTAGGTAGTGAATTTGTTCAACTTTGTTGAACATCGGGATTTACTGAGTACTAGGTACTACTCCTTACTTAAGAAGTGGGAGTTTTCACGATGGAGGAAGGGGTAGATGTGGTGCGTGTAATTATAACCGGAGGTGGAACAGGTGGACATATCTATCCAGCTTTAGCCATTGCTAAAGGGTTGTTGGCCCGGGATGCCAAGACTCAAATTCTCTATGTGGGAATTCAGGACGGGATGGAAGCACGTTTAGTACCTGAGGCGGGGATAGCGTTTAAAGGTATTTCCGGTAAGGGACTTCCGCGTAAAATAAGCTTGGATACGATAAAAGTTTTGGGCCAAAGTTTTAAGGCGCTTTGGGAAACAAAGAATGTTTTACGTGAATTTCATCCGGATCTGGTCGTAGGAACGGGTGGATATGTATCAGGACCTGTAGTTTTAACGGCCTCTCTCTTCAATATTCCAACCTTACTCCATGAACAGAATGCGTTGCCGGGCATTACCAATCGGATTCTCGCACGGTTTGTACGCCGGGTAATGGTTACATTTCCCGAGAGTATTGCACGTTTTGGGGTTAAGAATAAATTAGAACTGGTTGGGCTTCCAGTTCGTCAGGAAATCGGACAATTGACTCGAGAAGTTGGAGCAAAGCACTTTGGGTTAAGGCCGGATTGTCTGACTCTCCTCGTAACGGGTGGAAGTCGAGGGGCTCGTACGTTAAATCAAGCAATGGCTATAGTTTTAGAACATCTTGCACAACGTTCGGATATCCAAGTGATTTGGGCCACTGGAACGATGACATATTCGGAAACCATTGAGGAATTCGGAAAAAGGGGCCTTTCGTGGGAACGACCTCAGTGGCGTGTACTAGAGTATTTGAAAGATATGCCCGAGGCTTTAGCCTGCGCAGATTTATATATTGGTAGGGCTGGAGCGGCTTCTTTAGCTGAGTTAATGGTTTCGGGTATTCCTAGTATTCTAATTCCTTACCCTTTTGCAGCAGAAAATCATCAAGAACATAATGCTCAGGCCTTAGTAAAAGCTGGCGCAGCTCAAATTATTTTAGATTCAGAATGTAATGGTGAACGCCTATGGAAAGAAGTTGATAGGCTTATTTCTCAACCAACTCGTCTGACTAAAATGGGAGCCGCTGCCCAGTCCTTGGCTCAGCCGAAAGCTTTAGATAAAATTGTGGACCTTTGCTTGGCGACTGCTTGGCACTAATCGAGGATCGATATCCGTAGTGCGTAATCGAGCTACGAATATCGAATAATCGAACCTTGAATACGCTCACACCTTTTTACTCCCATGCATAGCATATGGCAGTGAACAAAGGAAAGGAGTGAGCATGGTGTGGCCAAGACGAAACATAGAACTGGTTGCTTCTTCTGCGGCTCCCGGGATTGCCGGAGTTCGGGCTTTGTTAAAAGGGATCCAGCTTGATTTTTGTGAGGTTGATCCGACCAAGGAGGACTTAAGCCTTGGATTGACTGATCGTTGGATGGAGGAACCCTTTGAGGATACTTCTTTATCTGAGTCCGAGAAATTTGGTCCTATAACAGAATTGGTATACTGGCCAGAACGTCAGGAGTATGATTTGCAGCAAGAAAAGGTACTTGCGCAAGGGGTAAAACAGCAATCTGTTCAATCGTTAATACATAATATTTTGGAGGATGAACATATTTTATGGGTGTCAGAACCGGCAGTTCTAATAGAAGAACGTCCTTTATTAGGGTATATTTTAAATGAGGCTGGGTTTGAAGCGACTATACTCTGGCCAATGGCAGATGAAAAATGGCAATGTGAGCGAAAGCGGGGCCTACATTGGGTGATACCAGAGTCTTGGTTAACGGGGCTCATGGACAAAAGTTCATTGGGAAGAATTACAGGGACAGATAAAGAAAAAGCTTCCTGGGTGGTCCGTGAAACTCGGATTGACTTTTATCGTGCACAAGATGGGCAAACATTTATAGGGCATTTACCGCGTTGGCCTGAATTGTCTAAAGAACAAACGGCTGCCCAAACCATAGCTAGGTGCATAGATTTAGGCGTTTCTTGGTTAGATATAAGCCTGGCCCTAAACTCTATTTGGAAGAACCTATGAATGGCAGATAACTTGAGGTGGAATATTAATGATTTTGGATGGAATGCAGGGGCGAGTGGAAAAGAATTATCCGCTTCATCTATTGAGCACGTGGAGGATTGGTGGGCCCGCTGAGGTTGTTTATTGGCCTCCAACTATTGAAGATTTGTCAAGTGTATGGCAGCGTGCCCAAGCGGCAGAAATCCCAGTTCGGCTGATCGGGCGGGGGTCTAACGTTCTCTTCCCGGATGAAGGGCTACCCGGAATAACCTTAGTAACTACTTCGCTACGCGGAATAGTGTGGAAGGACTACTCAGTTCGAGTTGAAGCAGGGTATACATTGGCTCGTTTAGCCCAAGAGGCAGGAGAACGAGGATGGCGTGGTCTGGAGTTTGCACGGGGCATCCCTGGGTCGGTTGGCGGAGCAATCATGATGAACGCTGGTGCTCATGGTGGAGAAATGGCGTCTCGAATAGTTAGTATAACTGCGCTTTGGGCAGATGGTAGTATCGAGAAATTGGAGCGTGATGAGCTTGAATTTTGTTATAGGTTCTGTTCTTTGCGCGGCCAAGCGTGGGTCTTGGAGGCCCAGCTTAACTTTTTACCGGGAGATCGTGAACAGATTTTGCAGGATATGAAAGACAACTTAACAAAAAGAATGGCCAATCAACCTCTTAAGGAACCCAATGCAGGGAGTGTTTTTCGCAATCCACCAGGGGATTCTGCTGGTCGATTGATTGAAGCAGCTGGTTGGAAAGGGAAGAGTGTGGGTGGTGCAAAAGTTTCGGAAAAACATGCTAATTTTATCGTGAATACGGGTAAGGCAAAGTCTAAGGATGTGCTGGCCTTAATAGAAACCATCAGGTTAGATATTCAATTGAACTATGGTATTAAATTACAAACGGAAGTAGAGAGCATCTTAACTGGCAATTGCGGAGTCTCAAAGATAGAAGAACACTGACACGCAAAAAGGGGGAGAGATAATGGCGATGGATCGCTATGTTATCACAGGAAAACAACGGTTAGAAGGAACAATTCGGGTAAGTGGGGCAAAGAACTCTTCCTTGCCCTTATTAGCGGCAACTCTACTAGCTGAAGGGACCTCTAGTTTGCTAGAAATCCCAGCGTTAGCCGATATTAAACATATGATAGAGGTGCTTGAGAACCTTGGCTGTGGGGTTGTGAGTCAGAATGAAGCTATTCTAATCAATGCTGGAGGGTTAGACTCCTGTGAGGTTGATGAAGCACTAATGCGGCAAATGCGTGCTTCTAATCTTATTCTGGGCCCTTTACTAGCTCGATATGGACGGGTAAAGATCTCCAGACCGGGAGGGTGTGCCATTGGTTCGCGTCCCATGGATCAACATATAAAAGGATTGCAACTTCTTGGGGTGAAGGTTAAAGAAAAACATGGGTATATTGAAGCCTGGGCTGATAACCTTCAGGGGGCGGATGTCTACTTAGATGTCCCAAGCGTTGGAGCCACAGAAAACATCATGATGGCTGCAGTTTTAGCTAAAGGGACTACTATCATTCGGAATGCAGCTCGCGAGCCAGAGATCGTGGATTTGCAAAATTTCTTAAATAAGATGGGGGCAAAAGTGCGTGGAGCAGGAATGGATTTCCTGAGAATTGACGGAGTTGATGCCCTCCATCCTGCTGAACATACTGTCATACCCGATCGAATCGAAGCCGGTACTCACATGATAGCTGCGGTTATGACGGAAGGGAATATGGTCATTGAGAATGTTGTCCCAGAACATCTAGAACCCATTATTGCAAAATTGCGGCAGGCGGGGGCGTCTATCACTCTCATGGATGATTCTATCCACATTCAGCAGAGAGGGCGAATTCGTAGTATGGATCTCAAGACAATGCCTTACCCAGGATTTCCGACAGACATGCAGCCACAATTTATGGCCATGCTTTCTTGCGCAGAAGGAACTAGCATTATTACTGAGACGATCTTTGAAAATCGCTTTCAGCATGTTGCTGAACTGTGTCGTATGGGGGCACAAATTACGGTTGAAGGAAGAACGGCAATAATTCGTGGGGTGGAAACGCTGGAAGGGGCTTTTGTGGAAGCAACGGATCTTCGGGCAGGAGCAGCTCTATTCCTGGCAGCATTAGCTGCAGAGGAAGCGACTGTGCTCGAAAAGATAGATTATATTGATCGTGGTTATGAAAACTTAGAAGAGAAATACTCCTGTTTGGGAGCAAAACTAATTCGTGTTTCAACACAGGGTAAGGGTTAAATGCGAGGTGCGAGGCTCGAGGCTCGAGGCTTGAGGTTCGACAAGGCGTGTACTGAGAATGGATTTTTGAAAAAGGAACAAGTATCTCACTCCCACTTGAAGAAGTGGGAGTCTCGATTGGGCGATTGGGAAAAATTTTGTTTATTAATAATGCAAAAAAGCATGACAGAATAGGACTATATTCGTTATACTTGGGATAAGGAGGAAAATGCCGAATGGAACCCAAGAAAATGAATACGTCCTTTCTCTATGTTGCAGTTTTGACGATTCTCCTTTCCCTGGGTTTAGCGCTCTTTTTGCGCTCCAGTGCTTTTGCTATTCAACATGTTGCGGTGGAGGGGTTAAGTCTGATCTCAGAGAAGGAAATCCTTAAATTATCCGAGGGAATTCAGGGACAAAACCTATTGCTTTTTGATCGAAAGGCTTTTCAATATAAAATCTCCTTACATCCACTTGTCCGTAGTGTTCAATTTCAGCGCAAACTTCCCGAGACCCTTGTTATTCAGGTAACTGAACGAACTCCGGCTGCCTTGGTTGTAGTACCAAACGGGGTCTTGGAAGTTGACGCAGAAGGCACCTTTTTACGTCGCCTGGAGAGTTGGCCCAAAAAGGATTATCCCGTCATTAGTGGAATCGAACTTTCAGATACGGTGGGACCGGGGCAAAATCTTGAGAATCCACTTCTAACAGCGGCCCTTCGCTTACTGGGACAAGCTCCCCCAGAATTGATTGCTCTGATTGGAGAAGTGCATGTCAATGCTGTTGAACAAATAACCTTGTTTTTAGCAAGTGGAGTAGAAGTTCGACTGGGACAAGCCAATAACTGGACAGATAAATTAAAGTCGCTCTATCAACTTATCAGTGATAAAGGGTATACATCAATTCAACAAGGGGTACTATATATTGATTTTACAGCGGCAAAACCAGTCATCGGCCGCTGAGTCAGGAGGATTAGGATATGTGGTTACCGTTATTAGGCTTAGTTTTAGGATTGGCAATTGGGTATGTTAGCCCATTTTCAGTCCCGATTGAATATGCCAAATACCTATCTGTTGGAATCCTCGCTGCTTTAGACTCCGTCTTAGGAGGAATACGCTCCGCCCAGGAGGATCATTTTGACAGCACGGTATTCTTAACCGGTTTTTTTAGTAATATGCTACTTGCAGCTTTATTGGCGTACGTCGGAGACCGCATTGGTGTTGACCTTTATCTAGCAGCAGTGGTCGCATTTGGTGTTCGCTTATTCCAAAATTTAGGGAGCATACGGCGTCACCTTATTAGAAAGTAGGTTTTACCTAAAGTGCTAACCTTCACTATTATTCGATTAGAGGTTAGGGGAGGTTTAACAACTATCTTTGATAGTGTTTGTGAAAGGTTTGTTTTATCAATGAAAGATGTTAATAGTTGACATAAATTTTCATTTTAAAAAAAAGGGTTACGCCATAGCAATATAGAATTTGTAATGTTGTATGCATAAGGGCAATTATTCATGGATTTGTTCAACTCACATGTTATAGGAGAGATTTTTGTTTGCAATGTATGAGGAGAGGTATGAAACTAATGAGGCGATTGGACGCCACAGAAAAACTCTATCCGAATCAAAACTATTGTTTGTAAAGATATTACAGGAAGAATGAACGAGGGGGTTAAAGCTTAAATGCTGGAATTTGATACAGAATCTAATCAATTTGCAGAGATTAAGGTCATTGGTGTTGGTGGTGGTGGAAACAATGCGGTTAATCGTATGATCACCGCTGGCTTACAAGGAGTAGAATTTGTTACTGTAAATACGGATTCCCAAGCCTTACAGCTTTCACGTGCAGGTGAGAAAGTGCAAATAGGGATAAAGTTAACCAAAGGACTAGGTGCAGGAGCAAACCCAGAGATTGGTGCAAAAGCGGCGGAAGAAAGCCGTGAGGAACTTGCTAAGGTTCTAAAGGGAGCGGATATGGTCTTTGTCACAGCAGGAATGGGAGGCGGAACCGGAACTGGGGCGGCACCTATTGTTGCAGAGGTTGCCAAGGAAATGGGGGCCCTGACGGTAGGTGTAGTTACTCGTCCATTTACCTTTGAAGGTCGTAAACGGGCTATGCAAGCGGAAAAAGGAATTGCTGAACTTAAAAGTAAAGTGGATACGCTAATTACGATTCCTAATGATCGTTTGTTGCAGGTCGTGGACAAGCATACGACAATCCATGAGGCATTTCGTATTGCAGATGATGTTCTACGACAAGGGGTACAAGGTATATCCGACTTAATTGCGGTTCCTGGCTTAATAAATTTAGATTTTGCGGATGTCAAGACTATTATGTCAAATACTGGATCTGCCCTCATGGGCATTGGTCAGGCAACTGGAGAGAATCGTGCATCGGATGCTGCTAGGAAAGCCATTTCCAGTCCGCTGCTGGAAACCTCGATTGAAGGAGCTAAAGGTGTGCTGCTCAATATTACCGGGGGGACTAATTTAACTCTGTTTGAAGTGAACGAAGCGGCGGGAATCATAGCGGAAGCAGCAGATCCTGAAGCCAATATTATTTTTGGTGCTGTTATCGACGAAAATCTTAAGGAAGAAATCAGGGTCACAGTGATCGCCACAGGCTTTGATCAGCAGTGGGCTGGTTTTGGCATAGCCCCAGGAAAAGCTCAAGAGAACATTATCAAAACCGTTGGGAAAGAAGGGGATGTTGATATCCCAGAGTTCCTTAGGCGCAGACGTTAAAGTAAAAGCATAAAGCGTGCAGATCCATTAATAAGGATTTGCACGCTTTTTTAGTACCTAGTTAGACTCACATATTCTGCTACGCGGTACCACTCTGAAATTAAATGCTCTAACTGGATTTCATCCAATACTTAGTGGTGATGTATTTCCTCCCCTTTTTCTTCATTTGATGAAACACGTTTCAAAAAGATGTGTTCCCCGACGAAAATAAGGGTAATAAATACGATGGCGAGAACAACGATTAATATATCTGTCGTGGCTTTCATCCAGAGGAAAGCACTTAGAACGATCACATCCAGCACAAGGGATGCAATAATTACTGAGGGTTTTGCATTAATTTCTTTTCGAATACGTGTTAAGACACCCCATTGAAACAGGATGTCCATAACCAGATAAAATATGGCGCCAAGAGAAGCAATTCGGCTTAAATCGAAAAATATTGTTAGGATTATACCGATTGTAATAATGTAAACAAGCATATGCTTTTGGACAGTTCCCTTCATTCCAAAATGGCTATGAGGGATTAATTTCATATCTGTAAGCATGGCGGTCATACGAGAAACGGCAAATACACTACCAATACACACCGTAATAGTGGCAAGAATGGC
>JADQBO010000501.1 GCA_016278585.1 Desulfosporosinus sp. | reverse complement strand
TCATTGGTATTCATAATCAAAACCCCAATACCCTCTACATCCAATTTTCACTAGGCGAACGTTATTATATCTATAAACGCTGCGTTATATTAAATAGAGACTTGGTGTACGAGGAGTTATTCGGCAAAAAGCATAACCTTCGCCAGCGTTCTTTGAGTAGTCAAGATGAGCAATATCTTATCTCTAAGCTAAGGTTTATGCCAAAAACAAAAAAAGTCATTAGCTTTTATGCCTATAAAGCTAAAACACGTACCCGGAGACATTTTTCATTTTCTCATTCTAGCTAACCTTAACCCGGCGCTTGTTAATAATCAATTATTTATACTATTCTAAAACTACTAACTCCCTCTTTTTGAACTACTTCTAATTCCCCGTTATACATTAAATATACGAGATGGGCTAGAGTTTCCGCCATGGCGAAACGCAATTCGTGAAAGCTGAGGTCCTGTCTGAACACCTGTTTACACACTTGATAAGCTGTGGCACCACCACCAGCACACGCTTTTATTTCTTGTAATCGAGCTTGATGGTGATCCTCTAATTCACTTATTCGCTCTTCGATCGTAGAAAACGGCTTGCCGTGGGCGGGTAAAACTAACTTACATTTCAGGCTGCGTATGCTGTCGAGGGCACACAAAAAGTTATCCAAGGGGTTAGGATCAGCTCCCGTTTGAGGCCATAAACTAATATTGGAGGAAATTTCAGGTAGTAGGTGATCCCCTGATAAGAGTACTCCATGCTCCCTATTATAATAGCAGATATGTCCATCTGTATGCCCGGGTGTCAAGATAACCTGGTACTTAAAATCTCCTATTGTTACCACCTGGCCTGCCTGTAAAGTTGTTAGTTCCGCATGAGGCGATGTAAAACGAATCAAGTTATTAACGGAATCGACGGTCTCTTTAACAACGTTACCAGGCATGCCATTTTCTCTAAACAAAGTGTCCAAGGAATTGAGGAGATTGTTTTCACCTTTCCAGTAACGATCTATTCTGTCAGCATCAATTTGCCCAATGTAGACTGGGGCACCAGAGTAATTCTGGAGCCAACCCGAACAACCATAATGGTCGGGGTGAAAATGCGTAAGATAGATTCCTTTAATATCTGAAGGCTTAATGTTATGTTCTTCAAAAAACTGCATCCACCCATTAAGGGTAGCTTCGCGACTAAGACCCGCATCAACTAACCACCAGCCCTGGGATCCTTTGATCGCATGGCAGTTAACATGATTTAATCTAAAGGGCAGGGGTAATTTTACTTTGTAAATACCTAGAGGTTCATAAATCATCAGTTTCACATTCTTTCTTTTTTTAATACACTGAAAAGTCTAAAGATTGTTTTCTTCATAAGGCCTTCAAATACCTTCCATCTTTCTAACCCCTACTTCATCAAATTTGTGACTTATTCTATATCGGACTCATTGATAGGGATAGGGGTAGCTTTAAATTGGATCTTATATAATAGTTGCTTATTTAAATGTTTAAAGGTAGGAACTTTGAAGAATGTAAATGGGGGAAAGAGAAGGAGCTTTGTATACAGCTCCTTCTCTTTCCCCCATTTACAACTTCTTATTAATAAAAGTAACGTAAATTTATGTTCACTGGCAACCTAACCCTAAAGGATCGCTTTTCAGTGAAGAGGATTTAACGCCACCGCAACAGACTATAGAACACTACTTGAGGCAGCGGATATCTAAAAACTAGATCAAAACTCTTACCTTTAAAACTTATTATTATGAACCTTATCCAACCTTAAATCTCCATCCGTATGGGGCGACTTAGATTCATCAGGGTATCCGATGGAAATCATCGATGCTACCTTTAGGTTATCAGGAATACCCAAAATCCGTTGTACATATTGTTCAGCAGTTTCACTTTCAGTATGCTGTCGTTCCCTAATTTGAATCCAGCATGACCCTAATCCTAAAGATTCTGACGTTAGATGAAGAATCGTTGCAGCAATGGCAGCGTCTTCTATCCATACATCACTTAATCCAGGGTCTGCTAAGATTACAATACCTAAGGCGGCACCCTTTAAAAAACTAGCCCCCTTCTTAGCAAGGGCTAATTGAGTTAAAACGTCAGAATCGTCCACAACTACAAATTGCCATGGTTGGAATCCTCGTGAGGATGGGCTTAATAACGCGGCTTTTAGAAAGGATTGGACTGTGGCAGCGTCAACCTTTGTCGACTTATATTTCCGAATACTTCGGCGTTTATAGAGAAGTTCTAACATGATTTACCCCCTATTCAAATTAAGATTTTTGTTTAAACCCAATGGATTAACCTAAGTATTACTACCAAAAGGGACATTAAGTATTTCGTTCAATATTTAGATCAACCCAATCTAACAATTCATGGACGCTATTGACAATTAATCCTGTATTCGCCTTGTTTCTTTTGATAAGGATAATCTCTAAGCCCAAGTCTAAGGCAGCTGATATTTTAGTGTCTGTCCCGCCGGCAGGACCGCTGTCCCGAGTCAAAATAATATCTGCTCCGTAAAATTTAAATAGCACTCGGTTAACCTCTTTCGAAAATGGCCCCTGTAAAGCTATAATATTTCTAGGCGGAATGCCCATATCCTGACACTTTTGTACTAAGCGCCCTTCTGGAAGGACCCTGACAACAAAACGCGCAAATCGAGCAAAAGAACTCCGGACGACAGTTTCCAATTGGTGGCTTCCAGTTGTAACAAAGACTGTAACTGGTTGTCCCCGCTTTTTATACAACAAGTCGATACGTTGTTCCAGACGAAGCAAGGCTTCGTCCCAATTAATAACTGAATAGATTAACGAGCTTTTAGGGATTATCGTTTCAGGTCGTTCTAGCCTAAGATAAGGAATGCCTCGTTGCTCACACCATCGGCGTAACGAGGCAAACTTCCCACTGCTGGAGGGAGGGCTGGCATCAATAGTTAACGAAGGGGTGTGCAAGCAGGTTTTTTCTGTCCATGTTTGCATGCGCAGTAGTTTATAACCCCTGTTATTAAGACATTCACAAATTTCACGGGCTGCTGCGGTTTCTCCTAAAAGTATAATCATCTAGCTATCCTCCATAGCTGATTGCTCTGAGTCGGAATGTTCAGTAACAAATCTTGTTTTGTTTTTGGCAAAGGAGCTGACGAAGGTAACCACCCTTTATTTACTAACTCACAATGCATTTCTATCAGCCAAGGAAGGGTTAGATCCGCGCCTTTGATAAGTTCAGGTTGGCTAAATAGTTCGCAGGGGTTTCCGTGTCCAACGATCTGTCCATTATACATAATGGCGATTTGGTCTGCCCAAGAGTAAGCTAAATCAACATCATGAGTGGATACTATCATTGTTTTACCCTCATGGCTTAACTTATCTAAAAGCATCATAAACTCACTCGCGTGACGAGGGTCTAACCCAGCGGTTGGTTCATCAAATACTATGACTTCTGGCTCCATGGCCAGAATGCCTGCAATAGAAACGCGTTTTTTCTGCCCATAACTTAACATATGGGTGGGCTTATCTTGAAGGTCTGTGGTTTCTGTATCTACCAACGCCTGTTTAACTCTCTTGATCACGTCTTCTTCTGAAAGTCCAAGGTTGAGTGGGCCAAAGGAAATATCCTGCCAAACGCTGGCGGAAAATAATTGACTATCAGGATCTTGAAAGACGATTCCCACTTTCTTACGCAACTCTATTAAGGCCTTGTTTTTGTAGGAAATACCTTCTCCCTGATATTTAATATACCCTGAATCCGGGCGATAAATTCCATTAAAATGCATGAATAGGGTAGACTTACCAGCTCCATTTGATCCCAAAATAGCTAGCTTTTCACCTTTTTTGATTGATAAGTTCACTTTGCGTAACGCATTTGTGCCGTCGGAATAAGAATAGTCTAAATCAATGGCTTCAAGTATGAACTTCGACAAAAGCATTACCTCCAAAGCAAATTCAATAAGATTAAAGGGATCTCAAGAGCGACTATACTAAAATAATTTTTAAGACTGACAGGGTATTTTTTAGTCAATACCTTGATTTCTCCCGTATAACATCGGGCTGACATGGCGTCATAGAGTTCTCGAGATTTCAGAAACACCTTCCCCAATAATGCAGAAAAGAGCTGACTTAGGGACCGATAAGAACTTCTCATTGAGATATAGCCTAAGCGGGACGATTGAGCCCTGCGAATTGTGCCGGCTGTGTCTAAAAAAACAAAGATAAACCGATAAATAAGAGCCATTAATTCAGTAATAATGTAAGGAACTTTGATTTTATGGAGTATTGTAATTAGCTCCGTAATGGGTGTCGTAAGAGCTAGAAAATAGAGACAAGATATCGCTCCTAACGATTTGAAGAAAAGATGAACGGCTTTTATGAGTTCAGGATAACGTATTCCTATAACAAAACCATTAACATTCTGAGCTAGCCAAAATCCTGAGGGATTGGTCGAAATTGAAAAAGCAATCGTTAAAACACTTATTAAGAGAAATGAAAAAGGAATAACCAATAGTTTCATGAAAACTCGAGTTGGGATACCTGCTTTGAGAACTATTGCTCCAGCCATAAGAATTAATATGATAAGAGGGGTAATTATGGTGGGAGATGTTATACATATGACCATGGTCAGCATTGCGAAAAGGGACTTTTCCGAGGGATGGACTGTTTTCAGATGATTACTATACGCATAACAATCAATATCTATCACGCTTCATCCCTCTTGTTTGCACTATGTTTTCCCTTTGTAAACCCAATATAATAAAACAGCAATCCGCTTCCAAGGGCAGCCTGCAAGGCAAACAGGAAAGATTCAACTTCTCCGCTTGGAGGTTTCCATAATGAGTCAAACCAAGGAATATAATCTGCATTAAGGGTGCTGATCGCCTCTAACCCTTGAGTATCAACCCCAGTAAATTTAGCATCACGTGCAATATAAAGCGGAACAAAGGCTAACAAAACGACGAAAATTAACAATATTATATTCTTAACTAACGGTTTCATGCTTTACCTCCTTTTTTTGGGTAGCTGTAGATTTTACTGTGGATGGAATCAAAATCTGTAATTCTTTCCCACTGTATGCATTAAGGACATTGAATATCATTACCGTAAGTAGACCTTCACTAATAGCTAAAGGAACCTGAGTAAACGCGAAAATGCTTAAAAATTTGAGGACAGACGTTATAATTCCGCCCGTGGCAGCGGGAAACGCTAAACCCAACTGAACAGCAGTCGTAACGTAAGTCATTAAATTGCCTAAAGCCGCCGCCATAAAGATTGAGAGCCATTGGGGAGCCTCCAGTTTTTTTAGCCCTTTATAAATCCCGTAAGCAACCAAGGGACCAACAACTCCCATAGAAAATGTGTTTGCTCCTAAGGTTGTTATGCCCCCATGAGCTAACAAAAGGGCTTGGAAGATTAAGACAATCATTCCTAAGACGGTCATGGTTGTAGGGCCAAACAAAATAGTGCCTAAACCCACTCCTGTAGGATGAGAACTACTGCCCGTTACGGACGGAATTTTCAAGGCAGAAAGAACAAAAGCAAACGCCCCTGCCATACCAAGCAACATTTTTAAATGGGGGTAGAGCGTGACTGTTTTTTTAATAGAACGTACTCCAGCAATAACAAATGGAACTATAGCAATCCACCAGAAAACTGCCCAGTTAAAGGGTAAAAATCCTTCCATGATATGCATAGCATAGACATTATCTGGAAATACGAGGTAGATGGCTAAAAGGTAAATAAATACTAGCCCAATTTTTCTTAACGTTCCAAGACCCATCTGGTTGAAATAACCCCTTCTATTCAAACGCCAACTCCACTCCTTCATGCTTTCCTCTGTTCCTTATAAAAAACAAAGAGACAACCTCACATCACTTATCTTATGACAGCAATGTACCGGTTGTCTCGTACTATGCGTTCTCTTCTGCTTTCAAGTCGCATTCGCCTTTTAAAAGCAGATCCCGCTTAACAAGACATTTACCCCTGCAGGTCAGTTTCCCTCAAGAAACCATTATGTACACTAAACAATATAAAGCCCTCCATAAAATGAAGGGCTGAATTAACAAATTCCTGCCACCCATTCATCGTGAGTAAAGCATACGAGCAATCAGGTCTCCTGGCTTAGGTTCCTCGTTTATTGCCTCCTTCCCAAGTTTCCTCAGTGGATGTGGCAAAAACTCCCCGTTACAGTGGCGGGACCGCGCCGGATTCACACCGGCTTCCCTGTTATGATTTTTCTAAAAGAAAAATCAATTGCTCACTATTATATTAAATTAACTGTAACACATAAGCTCTACGCGGTCAAGTGCTATTCTACCTCTTGGATAATCGGTAAAATTACAGGTCTTCGGCGTGTCTTTTCGTAAAAATGTTTACTCAAAGCATCTCGAATCTGGTTTTTTAAAGTGGCCCATTCTGTAATCCGGTTCTCTCGACAACGTGCCATCGTCTGCTTTACTTTTTGTTTAGCCTCATCTAACATTATCTCCGACTCACGAACATAAACAAATCCCCGTGTCACGACATCTGGTCCAGCTACTATCGCCCCACTCGAACGGCTTATGGTCACAACGACGATTAGAATACCGTCTTGGGAGAGTTGTTTACGATCTCGCAACACAATATTACCTACATCCCCGATCCCTAATCCATCGATTAAGACTTTACCAGCCATAACTTTGCCACCTAAGGCTGCACCATGGCGAGTGAACTCAACAATCCCACCATTTTCAGTGATAAAAATATTTTCACGAGAAATTCCAAGTTGCTCTGCTAATTGAGCATGCTTGATTAGCATGCGATACTCCCCGTGGACCGGCATGAAATACTGTGGACGGACCATGCTTAACATCAATTTTTGTTCCTCTTGACTAGCGTGACCCGATACGTGCATTCCCTCAGCCGACTCATAGATTACATTTGCTCCCAGCTTAAATAATTGATCCACCGTCTTAGCTACAGATTTTTCATTACCTGGAATTGGGCTAGCAGAAATGATGACAGTGTCTCCAGGATGGATTGCCACATGTCGATGGTCATGGTTCGCCATTCGCGTCAATGCAGACATCGGTTCGCCCTGGCTTCCTGTGGTTAGAATACAGGCTTGATTGCCCGGTAAGCCGATTATTTCATCAATATCCATAAGGGTTCCCTCAGGAATATTCAAGTATCCCAGTTCCTCGGCAATTCCAACAATATTGACCATACTTCGTCCCACAACTGCCACCTTACGGTTAGTATTTACGGCAGAGGTAATCGCTTGCTGAAGCCGGTATACATTGGAGGCAAAGCTAGCTAGAATCACCCGATCCTTAGCATTACGAAACGCTTCATCAATCATTTCCCCTACATGACTTTCAGAGGGTGTAAATCCAGTTTTCTCCACATTCGTACTATCTGATAATAAACATAATACCCCTTTGTCTCCCAGTTCAGAAAATTTATGAATGTCAAGGATTTCTCCTGAAACGGGAGTATGATCTAATTTAAAATCTCCTGTCACAATAATTGTGCCTAAGGGTGAATGAATAGCAATCGATACTGCATCTGGTATACTATGGTTAACTCGAATAAATTCAATGCGAAAAACTCCCAGCTTAATCACATCTCGAGGTTGTACCACCGTTGCCTTAATATTATTCAGATTATTTTCTTTCATCTTAGACTGTAGGATACCCAAGGTCAAACGGGTTCCATAAACCGGTACATCCACATCTCTTAATAAATATGGCAATGCTCCGATATGATCTTCGTGTCCGTGGGTAAGCAATATTCCTAAAAGCATTTCTTTGTGTTCAATCAGATATGTGTAGTCGGGTATTACAATATCGATTCCAAGCATGTCATCATCCGGAAACGCTAATCCGGCATCAACAAGCACCATTTGATTATCATAGCGGATCACTGTCATATTCTTACCAATTTCACCCAGTCCGCCTAATGGTATAATTTGCAACTTATGTTCTTTCGGCATTCAAGTCCACACCTCCTATTTATATATCTCTTGTGCCTAATAAGCTAAGGGGATCCCCGTGGTTTCTTCGAAGCCCAAAATTTAGACAACAAAAAGACGCGAAATAACATAACGAACACAATGACGCCCAGTGTTCGCCAGTACTTCGATAATCATCTATGAAACTAGCCGCACAATAAAGATAATATATTATAACGCGAAAAACGAAGGCTTGCAAGTCAGTTCATTTTCTCTCAAAACCCCTATATTGCTGTATTTTGACATAGATAAGTATTAAAAAACAGAATACGGGCAGTATAACCTTAATCTTGTTCTTTAGAAATCTTGGTTACCCCAAGTCACAGGTGTCGACGGTTGAAATAGTCCCACTTGTGCTCCTGAAAGTATCCAACAAATTAACACTCTGACTAGTACTAGAAAGGTGGATTAAACTATGACCAATGTTGTTTGTTCTGCAATTCAATGCCATCATAATGAGGATGGTCACTGTCAACTTGAGACATTAAGCGTTACCTCTAGCTTAATGGGTCGGGAAGCTGAGTGTGCCTTTTACGAACCAAGCGAAAAATAATGACGTCTAACAGGTTCCCACATCCTTTACCAAAAATCCACTCCATAAGTCATCACCGACCTAGGTGATGACTTATATTTTTTTATAGCAGGAATTTTGAAAGCACTATAGAATACTAGTTTCAATATATAAAATATTCAATTATTTGAATTATTATGAAGGGAGTTATGAAGATGTTAAACTCAAAAGAGGATCTTACGAGAGATCAAGCTCTGGCCCTGTTAGAGGACTTTGCCGTACGTTGGTTAGCACACGATGGGCTTTGGTTCCAAGCCATTGAACAAGTACGAGGGCTTGACGAGGCCGTTGAACGTGATATCGAGGCTTGGCGAAAGTTTACTGTCTTAGAGGCTAAACGCATTATGAAGTTCCTCGGATTACCTAACGATGGGGGGCTTGACGCATTAGAAAGAGCCCTTAAGTTCCGACTATATGCTTTTATTAATGTGCAAGAGTGCTCAAGGCCTGATGATCATACGTTAATCTTTTACATGAGAGATTGCCGCGTTCAATCCGCCCGAAAACGGAAGAGTATGCCTGATCATCCTTGTAAACCAGTAGGAGAAGTCGAGTACTCTTTATTTGCTTCTACGATTGACTCGCGGATTAAGACAAGCTGCATTGCTTGCCCACCAGATCCCCATCCTGAAGAGTTCTATTGTGCTTGGAAATTCACCTTTGAAGATTAGTTTTAACAAGGGGTTGTGCTAAAATATCATCAAAACACAAGCGTCCTCACTCCACTTCGATACCAAAAGTGGAGTGAGGACGCTTGTTGATAGTTTGTTCACTTAAGATTTTGGAGTCTGCGTTTTCACAGCTCCAATTAAGGATAATCAATCCTGGGAATATCTGCTACAGGTTATTCTATCGTTCATTCACTTAATTCCCTTAAACGATGGGGAGGCCTTCTTTACCAGACGCTACTTTTACCTCTGATATCACTTTGGCCTGAACTTTATTGTTTACTTGTAGCTTTTTAATATCGTTCATAAGATCTTTCAAGAAGTTCATTTCCTCAGCCGTAGCCTTGACTAACGGCAAACGAACTCCACCCGCTTTAATCCCGATCATATTCATGAGTGCTTTAACGGGAACGGGATTTGCCGCTACAAAGACACCTTTGAATATTGGAAAGAGTTCAAGATGCCATTTTGTTGCTCGATCTGTATCCCCGGCAAACCAGGCGTCCACCATTGCTTTCATCTCATCCCCAATGACATGGGCTGCTACACTAATAATTCCGCTACACCCTAAAGCTAACATTGGTAAAGTCATAGAGTCGTCTCCACTGTAAACTTCAAACTCCGGTGGAAGCATCCTTTTCAGTTCAGTGACTTGATCAACTGAACCTGCGGCTTCTTTTAGCGCAACAATATTTGGAATTTCAGACAGTCTTCTTACCGTCTCAGGCATTAAATTAGCTGATGTCCTACCGGGTACATTATAAAGCATAAACGGTAATGGTGTTGCCTCTGCGATCGCTTTAAAATGCTGAAACATCCCCTCTTGGCATGGTTTATTGTAATAAGGTACAACTGCCATTAATCCGTCAACACCTGTCGTGGCCGCCATACGAGCTAGGGAAATACTAGAATTCGTAGAATTTGTCCCGATTCCTGCAATCACAGTTGCTTTCGATCCTAAAGCACCTTTAACTGCCTTAAAAAGCTCAATCTTTTCTTTATCTGTTACAGTCGGAGATTCTCCTGTGGTTCCACAAACTACCACCCCGTCAGATCCATGGTCAATTAAATACTGAGCTAAACGTACTGCTTCTTGATAATCTACCTCTAACGCTTCATTCATGGGAGTTACCATGGCCGTTAAAATTCTACCAAAAGACATCTGCCTCATCCTTTCTTTCCACATTAATTTACCTAGTTCATATGTGTAACAAAAACTTCTTGTGTAAGGCTTGTACCGCAGTCACCATGTCTTCCTGATGAACTAGTACCCATATTGTTGTATGTGAATCTGCCGATTGCAGGATAGTCACCCCAGCGTCAGAGAGCGCTTCCACCATATCTGCCATGACACCTGGGACACCTGCAATTCCCGCCCCTACTATAGATACCTTTGAACAGCTAGGAACAACTTTCGGTTCAAAATCCATATTCTCTAATATTTTTACTGCTTTTGCTGCAACTTCATCTGAAACGGTATAGAGGACTGATTCCGGTTGCACACTAATAAAATCAACGCTTATATCAGCCAGGGCCATTGCTTTAAAAATTCGCTTATCCGTAAGATGTTTGTTGGCTACATCGGCAGTCAATACCTGTAGTTGCGTGACATTTGGTGTATGAGCAATTCCTGCAATGATTCGGTCAGTGGTAATATCCGTTCCTACTTCTCGATCTGGATGCATATTGGTAACCAAAGTACCCGGGGCATCGGAAAAAGTTGATTTGATTCTTAACGGAATATTCCGTTGCATAGCTATTTCCACAGCACGGGGGTGAATTACTTTAGCTCCTTGATAAGCCAATTGGCATATTTCGTTATAAGTGACAGTATCTAGAATGCGTGCGTTTTCGACAATCCTAGGATCTGCCGTCATTATTCCTTCGACGTCAGTATAAATATCGATCGATTCTGCATTGAGGGCAACCCCGAGAGCTGAAGCTGTAGTATCGCTGCCGCCGCGTCCAAGGGTTGTAATCTGACCGCCTTCCGTTACTCCTTGAAATCCAGTCACCACAACCACATTATCTTCTGCTAATTGCTCTAATATCCCACCCGGCTCTACTCGAACAATCCGGGCATCTCCGAAATCATTATTTGTAATAATTCCCGCTTGCCCTCCTGTCAAGAGGACCGCTTTGAAACCAAGGCTATTTAACGTGCTTACCAAGACAGTCCCAGAAATCACTTCTCCACAACTCATTAGAAGATCTAATTCGCGTTTTGGTAAGTCAGCATGTATTTCTCTAACCATACTTAGAAACGTATCCGTTGCGTAAGGATCACCGGAACGTCCGATGGCCGAAACCACAATAACTGGAGAATATCCATTATGAACAGCCTCTGAAACTTTGGAAACCAC
>JADQBO010000224.1 GCA_016278585.1 Desulfosporosinus sp. | reverse complement strand
TACTTGAAAGAAATCGGACGTGTGCCCCTACTTTCGGCTGATGAAGAGATAGAATTGGCAAAACGAATGGAAGAGGGGGACGAGGAGGCTAAGCGCCGATTAGCGGAGGCGAATTTACGACTTGTAGTAAGTATCGCGAAACGCTATGTTGGACGGGGAATGCTTTTTTTAGACCTGATTCAGGAAGGTAATCTCGGGCTAATTAAGGCCGTGGAAAAGTTTGATTATATTAAAGGCTTTAAGTTTAGTACGTATGCCACGTGGTGGATTCGCCAAGCGATTACGCGTGCCATTGCTGACCAGGCTCGGACAATCCGAATTCCTGTGCATATGGTAGAAACAATCAATAAGTTAATCCGAGTCTCAAGGCAGCTTTTACAGGAGTTAGGGAGGGAACCAGCCCCAGAAGAGATCGCGAAGGTAATGGATATCCCTGTTGAGCGGGTACGAGAAATCATGAAGATTGCCCAAGAACCCGTTTCTTTAGAAACACCTATCGGGGAAGAGGAAGATTCCCATCTAGGTGATTTTATCCCTGATGATGATGCTCCAGCCCCCGCGGAGGCTGCTTCGTTCATTCTTTTAAAGGAGCAATTAGAAGAAGTCCTAGAAACGTTAACCCCGCGTGAAGAGAAAGTGCTTAGATTACGCTTTGGACTTGATGATGGGCGAACAAGGACTTTAGAGGAAGTTGGGCAAGAATTTGGCGTTACTCGCGAACGAATTCGTCAGATTGAAGCTAAGGCTTTGCGGAAATTACGCCATCCAAGTCGGAGTAAAAAGTTAAAGGATTACTTGGAATAAGTTTTGCTTATATGCTAAAATTGGGTATTAGACTTCAGACCCCTGCTTAAATATAGAAGTGGGGGTTCTTTATTGAGACGTAACAGGGGTTGGCGAGTCGACGGGTCGACGGGTTGTCAGGGGGACGGGGTTATTGACAACCCGTCCCCCTGACAACCTCCCCCCGATAATCCGGTCAACCCAGTACCTGGATTAATTTGGTACTAAGAAAATTTCATGAAAAGCTTGACTATCGATCACGAATTACGTATAATAACCCGTGCAAGAGCATTCCTCGATAGCTCAATGGTGGAGCAACCGGCTGTTAACCGGTAGGTTGTAGGTTCGAGTCCTACTCGGGGAGCCAATCTTATCTTAGCAAGGGCCCATAGCTCAGCGGTAGAGCCCCCCGCTCATAACGGGTTGGTCCTAGGTTCGAATCCTAGTGGGCCCACCAAATTCGAAATTCGAGGTAAAAGATTCGAAGTTTGAATATGGTGGGTATTCTTATTTTTCCTCAAGACAATGTACATAATTTACCGTCGGCATAATAACAGGACATAAACGTTGCGCGTTTTTATTAGGGCGATTAGCTCAGCGGTAGAGCGCATCCTTCACACGGATGAGGTCACTGGTTCGAGACCAGTATCGCCCACCAATAGAGATAGATACTAAAATATATAAGTGAAAGCCTAACCCATTGACTAAGGTCATTGGGTTCTTTAATACATTCACGTAAAATTGTAAATATTGGGGGACATAACATGATAACCTTATCTTCAAAAATTGAATTTGTAAAATTTCTTAGGGAGAAGTTTCTGAATAAAAATTTAAGGTGTATTGAAATTATCGCTGTAGTAGAATGTACTATGGAATTTGGTGTTGTGGCTGATATTGACGTAGCGGATGAAAAGGTTTCTGTTTGGAATACTGAAAATGGAGTGTTTTGGATTAACCTAGACGATGTTCTTGTGGTTAATTATGACCCAATTGAAGAGGATGTTTGTTTGCTGATTGAAGCCAAGAATAATGTTAAGATACAATTTTATGTCGATTAATTTAGAAAATTTAATAAACCTATTGCATAAACGAGTTTAAATATGGTAGTATACTACTATTAATCAAGGTATAAAGTTTATTTAGTATGTGAAACATTTTACTAATACAATAAAACTGTTTCTCCTAAGTTATCAAAATTGGGGCTTTACATCCAAAGGAATAAGTATCGCTACTGCGGAGTAGGGTAGTAGGTCTTCCGAATCTAATGTTGAAAGCACTTCATACATAGATTCGGAAGGCCTACATCTGGGTCAATACTGTGAAACGTAGTTTTACTATGTAAAACTAATAATTCTTGGTCTTCTTTAAATACCAATAATGCTAACTCTAAATTATGCTAACTCTAAATTATGCTAGTTAATTGAATTGAACTCTAAAATTAAAAGGGGGAAGACGAATATGGCGCTTTGGGGAATTGAAGAACAAGTAAAACATTTTTTTGCAGACGAGCTTGAAAAAGAAGTTGAAATGACAGGGGCCCAATTTATTGTTAAGTTTTTGGAGCAAAAGGGAGTGACCCAGATTTATGGCATTCCTGGAGCGGCTATTCTTCCCGTCTATGATGCTGTATTGGAGCAGAAAAACATGCGCTCAATTAATGTTCGTCATGAGCAAACTGCAATTTTTATGGCAGATGGCTATGCTAGGTCAACCGGGAAGGTCGGGATTTGTGCGGCAACTTCTGGCCCTGGAGCTACTAATTTCCTGACAGGTCTTTATAGTGCTTACGGAGATTCGATTCCATTAATAGCGATTACGGGTCAAGTTCCTACAAACCTAATAGGAAGTGACGCTTTTCAAGAGGCTCCGATTGTAGAAATGGCCCGGCCAGTAACTAAAGCTGCCTATCTTGTCACAAAGTCGACTGATTTACCGAAAGTGATGAGTGAAGCCTGGAAGTTGGCGACTAAAGGAAGGAAGGGCCCTGTTTTAATAGATATTCCTGTCAATGTACAAAAAGGAGTTCTGAAGGTCAACCTAGAAGACTCTATAAGAGAAGAACAGCAAGAAGATAATGACTTAGTTCCAGCTACAGATAGCCAGCTGGAACAAGTATTCGCGATGATTAAGGAAGCCAAAAAGCCCGTTTTTATGGTTGGGGGAGGAGCTACTTTAGGAAGTTCAACCGAAGAATTTATAGATTTAGCACAGCTACTTCAGATTCCGGTGGTTTCCACACTTATGGGGAAGGATGGTTTTCCTAATTATCACCAGCTATATGCAGGTATGGTAGGGACGATGTGCCAAACTCCCCTTGGGACTAAAACCATTCTGGGATCAGATCTTATCGTGAATCTAGGTGGCCGGTTTGATAGCAGGAGTACAGGTGAAATGAGTGTCTTTAATAAAGACTGTAAAGTGATTCATATAAATATTGATGACAAGGAACTCTCCCGCCATATCCCGACAGAATTGGCAATAGCTGCAGATGTTAAGAGTTTTATTAAACAGTTAAGTACTTTTATCCGTAGCCGTGATTACCAACCAAAAATAGAGACTTTAGAGAGAATCGAATCTCTTCAAATCGAAAGAACAAGAGTCGCTTGTCAAAGGGAGTTTGAGTCTAGCCCCCTGAAACCACAACAGGTAATAGTAGAGGTTAGAAAAGGACTTCGATCTGATGCTATTGTGGCTTTGGACTGCAGACTAAGCCAAATTTGGGCCACCCAATTATATGAGGTACATGAACCACGAACATTTTTAATCACGGGTCGCGCCGGTACTATGGGGTGGGGGTTAGGTGCAGCAATGGGCGCTCAGCTCGCTTATCCACAACGCCAGGTCCTAAATCTATTAGGAGACGCAAGTTTAAGTATGTCTCTACAGGAGCTTGCCACAGCTGCAAAACATAATATTCCGGTCGTAGTCGTTGTCTTAAATAATTCACTATTTGGTCTGATCCGACAGCAGCAAAACTCAATCTTTAACCGACGATGGATTTCAACAGAATTGGACTACGCCAATCAAATTCAAGGGCATCTAAGGGGTTTAGACTTTGTAGCTGCAGCCAAAGGAATGGGCGTAGAGGCGGAGTTGGTTGAAAAATCTGAACAGATTACGGATGCCTTAACACGCGCCTTTAGTGCTTATCGTCCTTACTTGATTGAGATCTTGGTCGATTTGGATGCCCAATGCTCGGTCTCAATGGATGGAACCATAAGTGGGGTTAAAGAAGTATCCTGATTTTGAAAGTGAACTGTTCCATTAAAATTAGCGAAGTGATAATAGCGGTTCTTGTAAAGATAATTAAGGATTCAATCGCTCAGATTGGGCATATTCAGATCGCGGATTAACCAGGAAGGTATCAGCCGGGCACTGGAACGATTGATTTCAGACTTTGTTTGCAGAGTTAAATAAGGCTGGATACTCGAAAGAAATTGCGTTAGAATATGTTCCAGAACCCGAAACTGAAATTTCTCTAGAGTGGTAAACAACTACAGTTTATAGAAATTTGAGAGGAGAGTTGATATGGGTAAAATTGGATTTATAGGTTTAGGGATCATGGGGAAGCCTATGAGCCGAAATTTATTAAAAGCAGGGTATGAGGTTGTAGTCTATAATCGGAGTCCCAAGTCCATTGAAGAGCTTGTTGATGCGGGCGCAGAGGCAGGAGCTTCTCCTAAGAATGTTGCGGAACGATGCGATATTATCATTACCATGCTTCCCAATTCTCCTCAAGTTCAAGAGGTGATCCTCGGAGCTAACGGTGTAATTGAAGGGGTTCGGCCAGGGGCCATTGTGATTGATATGAGTTCTATTGCTCCCATCGTTAGTCGCGAGATAGCGAAAAGCCTTACTGATAAATTAGTTCGTTTTCTAGACGCTCCCGTGAGTGGGGGGCAACCTAAAGCGATTGAGGGAAGTCTTTCGATTATGGTGGGAGGAAATCAAGCGGATTTTGAAGAATGCTATCCTATCTTTCAAGCAATGGGTTCGAGTGTGTTGCTCTGCGGGGATGTGGGCGCAGGAAACATCACTAAATTGGCCAATCAAATTATTGTAGCAATTAATATATCAGCAGTTTCTGAAGCCTTAATGTTAGCAAGCAAAGCAGGGGTTAACCCGGAAACGGTGTATAAAGCTATTCGTGGCGGCTTAGCAGGTAGTACTGTTATGGATGCTAAAGCCCCTTTGATGATTGAGAGGAAATTTGATCCCGGATTCCGAATCGGGTTGCATATTAAGGATTTGAACAATGTCCTAGAAACAGGCCATGAAATAGGAGCACCCTTGCCCTTGACCGCATCTGTCATGGAAATGATGCAAGTGCTTAAGGCACAAGGGCTAGAACAAGAGGATCATGGAGCTTTAATTCAGTATTATGAAAAGTTGGCACAGAGTAAGTTAGCTGGAGATTGTTAACTTTCGCTCAATCAATGTTTCCTTATTCAAGGGAGTAGTTTATAATATGGGAAAAGGTGGGTAGATCAATCTATCCATCTTTTGTCAGGGTTGTCAATAACCCCGTCCCCCTGACAACTTGTCTTCATTAGTTTGTTTTGGGCATAATAGTTATAAAATTATAGTTTAGTTAAACTACGGCTTTAAGAGAACAAGTATCCTTGTGAGGTGAAAATATGACAGTATCAGTTATTTTAGGTCCGCGGCTGCAAACCGTCGCATCGTTTGTCCCAGAGGGTTCTAAACTTGGAGATATAGGGACTGATCATGCTTATTTGCCCATATCCCTTTATGAGGGTCAGCAAATAGCCAAAGCAGTTGCTATTGATGTCCATGAAGGACCGTATCTGTCTGCTTTGAATGCGGTTAAAGGACGAAATTTAGAAGCCGCTATTAATGTTAGGTTTGGCGATGGGTTAATGCCGCTTAAGGTTGGGGAAGTTAATACCTTGACCCTTGCGGGAATGGGTGGAAGAACCATGTTAGAGATTTTTTCAGCGCGGCCGGACATTTTAGAGGGAGTTAATGATCTTATCGTTCAACCCCAGGGTGCGGAAGGAGCTCTCCGGCTAAGGTTACTAGAGGAAGGATGGCGACTCAAGGCAGAACAGTTGGTGGAAGAAGAGGATCGTATTTATGTGGTGATGGCTTTTTCTAAGGTAGTAGGATGGAATATAGCCGAACTTCTAGAGATAGAACGGGTTTGGTTTCAACGTTTATACCCACTTGCAAAGCAAGAGCATATGCTGGAAACGGAGTTTAATAGCTTAATACATGGATTGGTTTGGCATTTCGGGCCTCTTATTTTAGAAGAACCCACTAATCTCTTGACAGAGCAATTTAATGAATACAGTGGTAGGTTATTGAGGCAGATACAGCAAATGAAAAAATCAAAGAGTGCAGAGATTGAGACTAAAATCAGAGCGGTTTCGCTCAAACTAGCGCTAGTGGAGGGATTGCGAAAATGGCAGTAAGCGTTGGGTTAGTAGCTCAGTTAATTGAGAAGATTGCTCCAAAAGCCTGGGCTGAGGAGTGGGATAATGTTGGATTACTCGTCGGAAGTGGATCAAAATCTATTGAGCGTATTCTCATCTCCTTAGATGGAACGTTGGAAGTGGTCGAAGAAGCAAAAGCATTTGATGCTCAACTCATCGTGGCTCATCATCCCATTATTTTTCGTCCTTTGAAAAACTTAAGGGCAGATAATGCGGCGGCCCAAGTTCCTTTGCGACTTTTGCAACATGAGATTGGGTATTATGCTGCACACACTAACTTAGATCAATCGATCGTTTCTTCGAGCCGAATTCTGGGAGAATTACTTGGGCTCGAAAAGATGGAACTCATGGAGCGAGTGTATGATATTAATCCAAGCCATAGCCATGGTGAAGAACGAGGATATGGCGTGTGTGGATACTTAACGCATCCGGAAAAGTTAGGGGTTCTATGGGAACGCTTTATGGATAAGTTAAAAAAGTCCGACGTCTATTCTCAGACCTATGAAATAACTGGAGTTCGCATAGCTGGGTCGTTAGAGAAGGAAGTAAGGAAAGTCGCGATCGTTAATGGTAGCGGAGGACGATTTGTTCCTAAAGCGTTGTTTAAGGGTGCAGATCTCCTCATTACAGGAGACGTTGACCACCATTCCGTCCTCGATGCTCTTGAAGGAGGTATGGCGGTTGGGGATCTTGGGCATTTCCTGAGTGAGGCACCCATGCTACGAGCAATGTATAATTATTTATCAACGGAAAAATCCCTTCAGGGAATTGAGATTCGAGTCAGTGCTTGTAACCGCTCCCCATGGCTGTAAAGAGATCCCCTATGACGGCTCAGCCTGCTTCATAGGGAATCTTAATTACGAAAATTAAGGCTATTAAATTTTATGCGTTAATGAAATTATTACCACTTGACACGAATTGTGAAATATATTACTATAATATTGTAAGGAATAGTCTGAAAATAGATTCCCTCCAAAGAAATATTTAAGTCCTTTTTAGAATAGTTACCAGTCCTTCGATACAAGGAAGTTGAAAGGAGGAATACGTTATGAACCGAACTGAAATCTTGCGTCTTCAACGTGAAAAGGTTTTAGCAAACATTGTAGAGGATTATGTTAATCGTGCTAAATGGCTAACCGAGCTAATGGACATTGATGATGAAATAGAAGAGATGGAAAAGAACCACAAGGTTAATTAACCAATAACATCCATTTGACCTAAGCCAATTAATCTAGTAAGATAATTAAGCGAAGCCAACCAGATGATCGCGGAGGTAAGGACCCAAAGGTCGCCTCTGAGGAAAGTCCGAGCTCCATAGGGCAAGGTGCTGGGTAACGCCCAGTAGGGGAAACCCTAAGGAAAGTGCAACAGAGAGATACCGCCCAGCACTCAGATTCCTGAGTGCTGGGTAAGGGTGGAAAGGCGAGGTAAGAGCTCACCGGCAGTCAGGTGACTGGCTGGCCATGTAAACCCCACCTGGAGCAAGACTGAATAGGGGAACTATGAACGGCCCGTTTTTGTTCCCGGGTAAGGTCGCTAGAGGCCGTCGGTAACGGCGGTTCGAGATAGATGATCATCACCTCCATACGGAGGGACAGAACTCGGCTTATAGGTTGGCTTCGCTACATATGAAATTTTAAGGAGCAATTCATTGATTAAAATGTTGCTCCTTTTTGACGTAAGAATTCCTGTGAATCTCATGAAGGTCCTTGATGAGATTTGACCGTCATCGTCAAAGGAAAAACGTTTGATCGTATTAAATGGAATTCAGCTTTGTGAACGTGTGCTGACATAGTGGAATATTTCTGCGGTAAAGGTTCACAATTATAGCATTACATTAAAAAATGGCTACTCTATGCATTAGAGTCAAGTCATTTTTTGCATTTTGGGTCTCTTATTTTAAAGAGGAATTTAATAAACTTCTTTCATAGAACTTTACAGGATGACCTCGCTACTGATGTCACAATCCAAAAATTCTTACTTAAATAATATTTAGGAAGAAACAGACGTCTCCAACGTTTGATCACAGATATCTTAGATTTAAAGAAAATGGAAGAAGGATATGAAGATTCCAAAATGAATTATATTGACCTAAAATACTTGCTTCTTCCGTGCATAGCAGTTTAGTACGTTGGTTGAAGAAAAAGGAGTTAAGTTGACATTTCAAATTAGCAGAAAAACTCCCCTTGTTTAGGGAGATAAAAGGGAGAGAAACTTTAATTACTATAGCTCTCAAGGCTAAATAATGTGATGATAAAATAGTTATTTTATTCACAGGAAATTCACAACTCATTCACAGCTTAGTCGGATTGTGTAAGTATTATTAAGGATATTAAGACAAGTTGCGGATGTCATTAATTGGGTTACGAAGAGTTTGCATAGGAGCGGGTTGTTGTGGCGGTGGGAAGAAACATGAGCAACGGCACGATAGTTCTGAGAAAGATCTTCTGACTAAAAGTAAAAGTACAGGTGATAGGGGTTGCTGCGGTGGTCATAAGAGTGAATAAGCTTAAGTGTATGTTTCCGTGATCCATATATAAACAATTTGGACCAAGGGATAGGGTAGGTTCCTATCCCTCTTTCCCGAGTTTAAGCCCATCTATTGGATCGAGGTTCTAATCGAAGGGACAACTTTACAACACAATGGAGGGATTAACAAGTGAAAATAAATACAAAGTTGCTCCTAACGATGGTTTTACTTCTCCTAAGCTTAAGTATAAGTCACCTTAGCCCTCAGGTGGTGAGGGCAGAGAGTGGTAGTCTAAAGGCCACAAATTTTCAAGTAGACGTCAAACCAGAATATGATGACCCAAGAACGTTAGTAATTTATCAGGGGGACTTTATTAATCCCGGTACAGAAACAATTAAGAAAGATACCCTTATTTCCTTTATCATTCCCAAGGGAGCGGAAGTAGGTATGGCCTGTGAAATTACAGCCCAGGGGGGCCATGACTGTCAGCCGTATACCACTCAGGATCTAGAAGGTAACAAAGTGAAGCTCAGTTGGAAAATCACCAAAGATATCGCCCCCAACCAGAAATATCCGGCCTATTTGGAATTTTATTATGATAATGGTTCGTCAGCTCCAAACAAGACGTTTAGCTACATATTTTTTTCGATAGATGATATTGATAACTTAGATTTAAACATTACAGCCCCGAAAAACGCCAGTAATTTTGTCACGACTCCAGCAGCAAGTATGACTGGGAAAGATTCCAAGGGTTTGGATAGATTTTCCTTTAACTATAAAAATCAGACACCTAAAGATAATGTGACTGTTAAAGTTAACTATACCAAGCCAGATAATAAACCAAGCTTCGAACAGCAACAAATCGGTGAGAGTGCCCCTCAAAGTACATCACCGGGATGGAATAGTCAGCTTAGTAAGCCGGAGGTCCTAATCCCTATCTTGTTGTTTGTTGCTATCTTGGCCGGTATCCTATTCTTAGGCCTCAATAGGAATAAGCAGCCTGTACAGGGTACTTATAAAGGGCCCAAATCCAATAAAAAAAGGCCAGCTGCTAAAAAGCTTAGTAAGGTGGAGGTTGGAAATCAGGATAAAAGGAAACTTCGGCAAATGTTGCTAGATGGCAAGATTGATGTGGATACATATAAACAGCTTTTGGCTCAAATCAATAAAGGTAGTTGAACATACAAGTAGACCGCCATGCCCCATAAATGGGGGGATCATCAGAGGATGAGAATGCTCACAGAGATATGCAGAACCCGTAATGGGACATACATTCAAATCACGAACCATGAACCACCAACCACGAACCACGATTTAATGGAGGCGTGATTAAATGAGACAAAAAAACCTTAAAGTAACTGCTGGTATTCTTATAATTGTGGCCGCTATTGTCTACCTGATAGCTGCCGGGTTCAGCACTGCTAATGCAGCCTTTTATCTAAAGGTGAGTGAAGCTATCAATGGTAGGGTAGATCCTGGCAAGCATTACCGTATTGAAGGAAAAATCGATGTCACTACGGTAACCTTTGACGGGAAAAGTAACCCAGTCGTACTTAAGTTCCAGATCTATGATGAAAACTCTCCGGACAACAAATTGACAGTGATCTATAACGATGTCAAACCCGATAATTTCCAAGAAGCAACCGGGGCTGTAGTGGAAGGAAAGTTCAACAAGGAGGGAACTTTTCAGGCCGATATTCTTAACCTTAAGTGTCCTTCTAAATATGAGCAGGCCGATGAATCTCAGCAAGAGGGGGCAGTCACTAAGTTTTTGAGATCCCTAGGTCTTAAAAGGTAGTATTAATCAAGATCGGAGTGATGTACGCTAATGGCTGAAGTAGGCTATTTTTCAATAGTTTTGGCTCTGGTTTTGAGTATATATGGAATGATCGCGTTCCTAATGGCCATTCGCACTGAAAATCAAGCCTTATTGGGGAGCGCTAAAGGAGCAACTTTAGCAGTAGCTTTCCTCAGCACCGTGGTATGCTTAATCCTAATCTTCTTTCTCATGAGTGGAGATTACAGCATCAAATATGTTTATGAATACACAAGTCGTGATTTACCGGGCTTTTATCGATTTTCTGCTTGGTGGGCGGGAAATTCCGGTTCTTTATTGCTTTGGCTGTTCCTACTATCTTGGTATACGGTAGTCGTTGCCTATTCGCGTAAAGGTAAGCTTATGGCGCCCTATGCCAGCGGAATTTTGCTCTTTAACTCAGCATTTTTTCTTTTCGTGTTAGCGTTCCTGACGAATCCCTTTGAACGGGTAAGTGGCTGGTACCCAGGAGCTATGGTTAGTGCCGGAGCAGGCATGAATCCGATGCTACAAAACCCAGGCATGGTCATACATCCGGTTGCTACTTATTTGGGCTACGTCGGGTTTGCGATACCTTTTGCTTACGGAATGACTGCACTGATTACTAAAAATGCTGGAGATGAGTGGATCAGAATTACTCGTCGCTGGACGATCATAGCCTGGCTATTTTTAAGTTTAGGTAATCTTTCTGGAGCTCAGTGGGCTTATATGGAATTAGGGTGGGGTGGCTACTGGGGTTGGGACCCGGTGGAAAACGCTTCCTTACTACCTTGGTTGACTGGTACAGCGTTTCTTCATTCTGTGATGATCCAGGAACGCAAAGACATGCTGAAGGTATGGAACGTAGCTCTGGTTACAATTACTTATGTGCTCACCTTATTTGGGACCTTCTTGGTACGCAGTGGCGTACTCACTTCCGTTCATGCCTTTGGTAGCAACGAACTGGGGCAGTATTTTTTGGTATTTACCCTCCTCATGTTAGCAGTTGGTATAATCTTGATTGTCACACGAAGTTCCTTCCTTATCCAAGGCCGGTCATTCGAGGCCTTTTTTTCT